>JBFJPA010000021.1:0-18274 GCA_041617355.1 Longimicrobiales bacterium | reverse complement strand
GTGACCATCACGTTCAGGTTGTGGTTCACGCGCACGCCGGCGATGCCGTACACGGGCAGGTCTGCCGCGGGCATGACGTGCACCTCGGTACCGTTCACGGAGAAATGGACCTGTCCGCCGTGGACCATGACGGCGAGCGCGTTGCTGTTCGCACCCTGGCCCGTCGTCGGCTGGATCGCATCGGACTTGATCCATTCCGTCACGTCGGACGCCTGCGCGCCATTCCGCTTCTTGACCTTGTAGCTGCCATCGCCGCGCACGATGAAATACGTGTACGCCTGGGCCGGTCCCGCCAGGTCGGAGCCGCCGATGAAGATGCCGTACGCCTCGGGGTGATTGGCGCGGTTCGCCGTCTGCTCGAATTGCGCGGAGACCATGTAGTCGCCGGATGCGACCGTGTGCTCAGGGTTCCAGAGGACTCCTGCCGGGCCGGTCTCGATGTGCAGTCCGCCGCCCATGCTCATGACGCGGTAATCGGCCGCATTCGCGCCGTCGTTGTCGAGGCGCAGCGCGAATCCCGCCGGCAATGCCGTCGCGGCGCCCGTTGGCGCGAGATCCGGATCTTCGCTCATCTGCTCGGCCGGCGCGTCCGCCGCCGGTTCGTCCGATCCGCCGCCACACGCGAACGCCGCGACGGCGAGCGTCGTGAACAGCGCGACGCGTTTCGGATGCTTCATGATGCCTCCTTCGTCGATTTCGATTCCCGGGGAACCGGTCGCGCTCGCAAGGCGACCACACGCCGATTCCCGCCTGACCCGGGTAGATTCGGGGGAGGGCTGATGCGGGGCAACCCGGTGGGGCCCGCAGCGACGATGTCGTGACGGATTCCGGGAACTACGGTTTCTGGGATGGCGCCAGGGCCCGGGTCACGAGCGCCTCGAGACGCGGCTTCGGCACCGCGCCGATCTCGCGGCCCAGCTCGCGGCCCTCACGGAAGACGATCAGCGTGGGAATGCCGGTGATGCCGAAACGGCGTGCGCTCTCGGGGTTGCGGTCCGTGTCGAGTTTCGCGACGACGAGGCTGCCCATGCGTTCGCGGGCGAGATCGTCGAGGAGCGGCGCCATGACTTTGCAGGGCCCGCACCAGTCGGCGTAGAAGTCGACGACGATCGGGACCTCGGCCTCGGCGATGATGCGGTCGAAATCCGCGTCGACCATGCGCACCGGCCGGTCCAGCAGAATCGGACGCCCGCACTCGCCACATTTGGGCCGATCGGCGGCGCGCCGGACGTCGACGCGATTCAGCGTATCGCAGAAGAGACAGCGGACGAGGACCCGTGCCGGCGTCGTCTCCGTGCCCATGTCGCCTCCGTCATGCGCCGGCGACGGGGCGCCGGCGCGGTCAGTTTCCTTTCGTGTCCAGCACGGCGCGGACTTTGTTGGCCAGCGCCTCCGTCGTGAACGGCTTGGGCAGGAACATCGCCGTCGCTTCCGTGATGCCGTGCCGAACGATGGCGTCGTCAGTATAGCCAGACATGAGCAGGACTGGCACCTCCGGTCGGATGCTGCGCAGCCGCTCGACGAGTTGGCGGCCTCCCAGCTCCGGCATGACGATATCGGAAATGACGAGGTCGATGACCTGTGACGCGGGTTCCGCCAGACGCAGGGCCTCGATCCCGTTTCTCGCCTCGAGCACCTCGTAGCCCTGGCGCTGCAGCACGCGGCGCGTCAGCGCGCGAACGGTGTCGTCGTCCTCGACGAGCAACACGGTCTCCGATCCCCGTGCGACGGGAACCTCCCTCGGGAGATCGGCTGGGGCGGGCACGGGGCCGTCCACGCGCGGCAGGTAGATACGCACGCGTGCGCCTTCTGCGGGCGCGCTGTCGATCCAGATGTAGCCACCGCTCTGTTTGACGATGCCGTAGACGGTGCTCAGGCCGAGTCCAGTGCCGTGTCCGGTCGGCTTGGTCGTGAAGAAGGGCTCGAATACGCGCTCGAGTGTCACGCCATCCATGCCGTGACCGGTATCGGTGACCGTGAGCTGGACGTAGGCCCCCGGGCGAACATCGAAGACATCGTAAGCGGAGTCCGCTTCGGTGAGCATGGCGTTCACCGTCTCGACGATCAGTTCGCCGCCCGTGGGCATGGCGTCGCGCGCGTTGAGCGCGAGGTTGACGATGATCTGCTCGATCTGGCCGGGATCGGCTTTGACGAAGCCGAGGCCCGTCGCCAGCCGGGTCGTGATGCGGATGTCCTCACCGATCAGGCGGTGCAGCAAGCGGTTCGTGTCGGCGACAACCGTGTTGAGGTCGAGCACACGCGGGCGAAGCACCTGCTTGCGGCCGAAGGCGAGGAGCTGGCGGGTGAGACTGGCGGCGCGGTCGGCGGAGCGCTGGATCTCCTCGAGGTCGGTGCGTACGGCCGAATCGACGGGCAACGCCTCATGGGCGAACTGGGCGAAGCCGCGGATTCCGGTCAACAGGTTGTTGAAGTCGTGTGCCACACCGCCGGCGAGGCGGCCGATCGCTTCGAGCTTGCGAACCTGCTGCAGCTTGTCTTCCTCTTCGCGGAGCCGGGCCTCGGCGCGTAGGCGCTCCGACAGGTCGAGCAGGACGAGGACAGCGCCATCCGGCTGGCCGGCCGCGTCGACCAGGACCGACTCGTTGATCAGCACGGGCACATCGGTCCCGTCGCGCCGGCGCAGCCGGAACTCCGCCGGCGTCGATACCTCCGAACCCGGCCGCGGCTCGTGCTCGGGGATGAGGTCGACAATGGAGCGTCCCGCCGCTTCATCCTTCGTCCAGCCCGACAGCGCCTCCGCCGTGCGATTCATATAGAGCACGCGGGCGGCGTGATCCGTACCGATGACGGCCTGGCCCACGGCATCCAGAAGGTGGGCCTGGAACCGGATTCGCGCGTCGGCCGCGTGGCGCTCGGTCACATCACGGGAGTTGACGACGATCGCGCGAACACCCGGATCGTCGAGCATGTTCCGAGCGATGCTCTCGATCCAACGCCATTGCCCATCCTTGCGCAGGATGCGGAACTGCATCGGCTGGTTCTCGCGAGTCCCGGTCACGACGTCGGTGAGCGCCCGCCGGACGATCTCGTGATCCTCGGGATGAACGATATCGAGCACATTTCGGCCCAGCCGTTCCTCGGCCGTGTAGCCGAGCAACCGTTCGGCCGCGGGCCCGACGAAGACGCTCGTGCCGTCGGCCGCGATGAGGGAGGTGAGATCGGTCGAATTCTCGATCAGCGAGCGGTAGAACGCCTCGCTCTGCTCCAACGTGCGCTGGCGTTCGTGGGCGCGCCGCCAGCCGCGTCGCAGCGCCTCGCCCATCGCCAGCACGATGGCGCCGCACGACAGAAAGAGCAGGATGAGGACGCGATCGTCGGTCGCCGTGATGACGGGGCTCCCGATCGGCGGCAGCACGTACCAGGCCGTGAGCACGGCCACGAGCGCGAGCGTGAGGGAGGCCGGGCCGGTCCCCAGCAACACACTGATCGCCGCGGTGGTCACGACCGGGATCAGAAAGATGCCCCGGTCCAGGACCTCGTTCACCGCTACCGTGATGCCCACCGTCACGGGCGCGGCAACGGCCGCCGCGACCCACGCCAGGCTTCTCCTCAGCATGGTCCCGAGTGTCTCCCTCGGTGGAAAACGGGTTGTGGCGCAAGCAACATCGAAAGTATCGTCCGCGCCGTCGGCCTTCGACAGGGGTCGTTCCGTCCCCAGGCACATCGACGGACCGCGTAGGCCGGGTTACTCTAGGAAACGAACCGGAAGGGAGGTCGACGAGCCGTGTTCGAGCGGTGCCTGTTCTGCGAGCGGCCCTTTCCCCACACGGACGCCTTCGGCGGCTTCGCGTGCGGTCGTCGCATCGCGTGGGATCCGTCGCGGAGCCGGCTCTGGGCGATTTGTGACCGCTGCCACCGCTGGACGCTGGCGCCGGTCGAGAGTCGGCTGCCCGTCATCGACGCGTTGGAGCGGGCGGCCCGCGACCGCAGCCGTCTCGTATACCAGACCGCCAACGTCGCGTTGATGTACAGCGACCCGTTCGTCTTCGTGCGGGTCGGCAGGGCACCGCTGCCGGAGCAGGCGTGGTGGCGCTATGGGCGCGAGCTGCGCCGCCGGCGGCACGCGTTCGAGAGCCGGGGCTCCAGAGTCAGCGCGTACAGCTTCGCGGCGGTCGCGTCCGTCAGCGAGTCGCTGGGCCTCACGGACACCGGCCTCAAGATCGCCTGGGACGCCATCCCGATCGCCGACATCCTGCGCTGGCGGCACTTCGATTCGGCCGCCTGGCACGGCCGCGTCCGCTGCGACTACTGCAACAGCGTGCTTCTCGCGCTTCGCTTCGATCTGTCGTGGTGGGTCCACCCGCTGACCGATGAAACGGGCGCGATCGTACTGGGCGTGCCCTGCGACCGGTGCGACCCGTGGACGCCGGAAAAGGTCTACCGCATCGCCGGCAGCGAGGCAGAATACGCGCTGCGCCGGGTGCTCGCCTACCAGAACATCGCGGGTGCGTCCGAACGGATGCTGACCGATGCGACGACGGAGATCGAGCAGGCCGGGTCGGCGCTCGAATTCGCGCGCCTGCTACCGGGCCGGCGCGCGTCGCTCTGGAAGCTTGGACCGGTTCGCACGCTGGCCCTCGAGATCGCGTTGAACGAACGCATCGAGCGGCGCGAGTTGGAACGCGAGGCGCGTGAGATGGAGGCGGCCTGGGCGCGGGAGGAGGAGGTCGCCCGCATCGTCGATGACGAGCTGTCCCCGTTTTCGCTGCCCGGTTGAACCGGCCTATCCCCGCACCCGGTAGTTGATGATCGTGCGGCTGCCATCCCTGCCTCGCACGATCAGCGACACGGCCTGACCCGGCCGGATCGCGTCGGCCACTCGCCGCAGATCCTGCAGATTCCCGATCGCCTGCCCGTTCAGCTGCTCCAGAATCGCGCCCGGCTGCAGCCGCGACTGGCCGGCCGGATGCGTCAGGTCGACCTGCGAGATGATGACGCCGCCTTCCGCCATGCCCAGCTGCCGCGCGAGGTTGCCGCTCAACTCGGTCGCCGCGAAGCCCAGCCTGCCCAGGCCGGCGTCGCGGGGCGGCGGCGGCTCGAGCCTCGCCGGCACGGTCGGCTCGAACGTGCCGAGCTTGACGTCGACGCGGGCCGGCCGGCCGAATCGCACGATGTCGAGCCGAACCGTCTTGCCGGGCTCGCTGCGCGCCAGCCGTTCCAGCAGCTCGCCACTGCGTTCCACCCGCGCACCATCGACCGCGACGATCACGTCGCCCAGGACGATCCCGGCGGTTTCCGCCGGCGTGCGCGGCGTCACGCGGATGACTTCCGCGCCGCACACGCACTCGAGTCCGTAGACCTCCGCGTCGGCTGGATCGACATCCTCCACAGCCACGCCCAAACGCGGACGATGGACCTCGCCGAAACTCATCAGGTCGCGCGCGACACGATCCACCAGATTGATGGGAATCGCGAAACCGTACCCGCTGTAAAAGCCTGTCGGACTCGCGATTGCCGAATTCATCCCGACCACGCGGCCGTCCAGATCGACGAGCGGGCCACCCGAATTGCCCACGTTGATCGCCGCGTCCGTCTGGATGAAGTGCTCGAGGGGCGCCGGTGCGTCCGCCTGGCCTCTCAGGATCTGCAGGTTCCGACCTTTCGCGCTGACGATGCCGGCCGTCGCCGTCGAACCGAGGTGCAGCGGGTAGCCCAGCGCGACGACCCAGTCGCCGACATCCAGCGGATCGGAGTCCCCGATCTCCAGGGGCCGCAGACCGTCCGCGTCGATCTTCAGCAGCGCGACGTCGGTGTTCGGATCCCGGCCCACGATGCGCGCCGTGAATTCGCGACGGTCCTGAAGAACGACCGTCACCCGCGTCGCATCCACCACGACGTGATTGTTGGTGAGGATGTAGCCGTCCGGCCGGTAGACGAAGCCGCTGCCCGTGCCCTCCTGTGGCCACGGCATCGCCGCATTCGCGCTCGTGCTGGACACGGCCATCGTCTGGACCTGCACGAAGACCACACTCGGCAACGCTCGCCGCGCGGCCCGCCGGAACGCCGCGCTCAGGACAGCCGTCGTCGAGTCGACCGACGGCGGCAGCGGGCCCGTGTCCAGCTCCACCCGCCGATTCTCCCCGTCACCCCGTTGCTCGCGATTCCCCGCACTCTCACACGCCACCAGCAGCACCAGCAGCGCGGCCGTGAACGGGTGACCTCTCCTCCGCATCAAGGCCTCGGTTCGCTTCCCAGGAAAAAAGGGCGGGGCCCCCGGCTCCGGGGACCCCGCCACCCTGCGGCGAGTGCCGCCCGTATCACATCGTGTGGGCCGGAATCGCCGCGCACGCACGGGGCGCGCCCGGGCTGCCGCCGGCCTCATGGTACACGACGATGTGGCTTCCGTTCATCACCGTCATCAGCGGCACCGCCACGGTCGATGTCGCCTCGCCGTTCCCCGTCGCATCGACGGTGATCGACGTCAGCGGCACCACCACCGCACCCGGCGCCTCGCAGGTGCCGGCGTGAATGTGCCCCATGAGCTCGCCTTCCATGGCTCCAGTCAGGACTACGCGGAGCTCGGTCGATTCGCCGACGGCCTTGAGCTCCGCCTGGCCTGATACGCCCGACTCGTTCATCGGCATGACCTGCGCCATGAACGAGACCGGCGCCGTCTCCGTCACCGGCGTTTCCTCGGCGGCCGTCTCGGCCTCTTCTGCCGTATCGGCTGAGCCGCAGGCTACCAGCACGAACGGGACGAACATCAACGTCCAGGCATAGCGTCGGGAATTCCTCATGCAGCCTTCCTCCTTGCAGGGAAAACACGGCCGACCCCGTTCGGGGCCGGCGCGGCACTGCTGTTCCTTGGGTTCACTCAACCGTAATCAAGATGCAACCATCGCGCCATTCTGCGGCCCGGCGCGACACGACTCAACATCAAGCTACGGCGGATGTTAGACCGATCGCCGGCCAGGGGTGGCTGGCGCCGGATGGGGAGGCGGATATCGGGTTTTCTTCGGGCTCAGTGGTGCGAATGCCCGCCCTGGCCGCCTGCCGCTGGATCGGGGGCCCGGTCGCGGTCCGTGATCCGATACGCGATATCCGCGAGGTACTCGGGATGCTCCGGATCGGCGGTCGGCCAGACGGCGTCGCGGGACGGGGCGATGATGCCGCCGAGGGCGCCCATTCCGCCGTCGACGAGGGTGTCGGCCGTAGGGTTGTCGTAGACGGCCACGAGGCGGTAGCGGTGGCCGGCGTGAACGGGCAGGCCGAGGCGCAGGAGGAAGAGGTCCTGCGGCATGCCGACGAGGCGGCCGTCCTCGCCGAGAATGGGAGCGGTTCGCCAGACGACGCGGTTTTCGGTCAGGTCCTCGAAGCGAAGCTCGACAGCGTGGTCGTGCAGGTGGCCGCCCATCCCGAGGATGCGTCCGCCGACAGGCGCCACGCCTTCCCAGCCGACCTCGGTTTTGCCGGGCGGCAGATCGAAGCTGTGTGGCGCGGCGGGCGGCGTGACGTCGAGGTAGAACGGCTGAACTGCGATCGGCTTGGGCCAAGCATTCGCCGGTGTGTGCGGCATGCGCACGACGACGCGGACGCCCTCGTACGCCTGTGCTGTCGGGTTGTGCAGCTCCGCGATGACGATCAGAGGCTCACCCGCACGGATCGGGTACCCGATGAGTCGGGGCAAACGGACGGGTGCGGTCTCGGCGCCGACGGCGCCCACGCGTTGCATGATCTCGCTGAACAGCTCGCGTCGCTCGGGCGCCATGATGTTGACGTGATGGATCGTGGCGCGCGGGACGGCCTTCCCGTTGTGGTCGACGACCTCGACGGTGTAGCCGTTGAGCCACCCTTCGTATGGCAGATGGGCCGTGAGCGCGGGCGCCTGACGCACCGCGTCATGGCCGGCATCTGCCGGCAGGTCCACGGGGTCCATCGCGAGGACCAGCTCGCGACGGTCGGCATCGTATTGCACGGCCGGCACGTCATCGCCGGCCAGGAGGACCGGGGCGGGGTCCGCCTCGATGCTGCCGCGGCAGGCCGTCAGTCCAACTGCGACACCACACATCAAGGCGAAGGCGGCCCGGCGCGGGAGGGCGCGGCGGCCGCCAAACCGATTCACTGGAGTCATCACACCATTCAACACGGATTGAGGACTGCGCCGGAAAGATCCGGGATCAGGGCGGCGCGCCCGCGGCGCGCCGCCCTGATTGTAGGACCGGCGCCCGACCCGATCAACGGGCCAGGCGTTCAAGGCATGCGCGCGTTGAACCGGATCGGCACGGAAACCCATACGGCGACGGCGCGGTCCCGGTTGTACGCGGGCGAGAATCGCATGACGTCCGCCACTTTCAGTGCGGCATCATCGAGCCCGTCATGCCCGCTCGACTCGTTCAGCATGGTGCGGACCACGCTGCCCGTCTCGCTGATGTAGAACCACACATGGGCCACGCCGCCGATGCCGGCATCGCGAAGCATGGACGGGTAGAGGCGCTCGAGCGCACGCTCGACGTCCGCACGATTGCGCAGCTCCGGACGCACCGTCGTCGGGACGAAGTGGGGAACCAGGGAAGGGTCGCTCCCGGTTCCCGCTGGCGGCGGCGCGAGCTGCTCGGCCGTATAGGCCTCGATCGTGGTCGGCTCGATCGTCACGTTCACATCCACAGTGGCCGACGCGACCGGCGTGGCGGGTCGCGCGATGCGCTCCGGCGTGGGCGGAATGTCGATCGGCGGCGGCACATCGATCAGCGACGTGACGGCGACCGTTTCACCGATATCGGCCGCCGTGAGCCGGGGAAAGAACGCGAACAGCAGGAAGTGCGCAACGACCGCGAGCGACAGCGAGTTCCACCAGATGCGCGAGAACCGTCGCTTCAGCCGATCGTTCGCGGTAACGGGCCGGGTGGCATCTCGGACTTGGGACATGTCGACCTCCGGTCGGCGCGGGTGGGGCCCAGCCCGCTGGCGCGGTCCCTTCCGGGCGCGGTCGGCGAGCGGCTTCCTGGATGAGGACGACGAACGCCTTTCGATACACACATCGCGGGCCGAGGTGTCCATCCGGCTGGCCCCCGCTCGCGCGCGCTCGGCAGGCGGCGTAGCTTCGCCGCCTTTCGCACTCGGGCGGTGGTATGAGCGGTCAGGATCGGATCGGATTCGTGTTGAAGCTGGCGCGCGCGATGCACGGCTACGGCTACGCCGCGCACCGGCTGGAAGAGGTTCTTTGCGCGACCGCGCAGAGGCTGGGCCTCGAGGCGCAGTTCTTTTCCACACCGACGTCCATCTTCGCCGCATTCGGGGAGCAGGCCGACCAGCGCACCTTCCTGCTGCGAGTCGAGCCTGGCGACACCGACCTGGGCCGGCTCGCCGACGTCGATCGCGTGACGCGTCGGGTCCTGCGCGGCGAGCTGACCGCTGCGGAAGGAAGTGCCGCACTCGATGCGATCGCCGCGCTGCCGCCGCTCTACGGCCGCTTACTCACCACGGCCGCCTTTGGCGTCGCGTCAGCGGCCGCAGCCCGCTTTCTCGGCGGCGGTGCCACGGAGATCGGTCTCGCCGGCGGCCTCGGCGTCGTGACCGGAGTGCTCTCGATCACCGCGGCTCGCTTCGCGACGCTGGCCCGCGTCTTCGAACCGCTCACCGCGTTCGTCGTCACGTTGATCGCGACCGCCTTCGCCGCGCGCGTGCTTCCGTTGTCCGTGCCCGTCACCGTGCTCGCTGGCCTGATCGTGCTCATTCCGGGCCTGACGTTGACCGTCGCCATGACCGAGCTGGCCACGCGCCACCTCGCCTCGGGAACGGCGCGCTTTTCCTCGGCCCTGCTGCTCTTCGTGACGATCGCGTTCGGCGTGGCCGTCGGCTCGCGACTCGGACAGCTCGGCTTCGGTGCGGTCGCCACCGCGCAACCCGCGGCGTTACCGGGCTGGACCTCGTTCGTCGCACTCGCGGCCGCACCGCTCGCGTTCACCGTGCTGTTGCGCGCCCATCCGAACGACGCGGCGTGGATCCTCGTCACGGGCTGGATCACGTTCGGCGCCACACGTGCCGGCGCGCTCAGCCTCGGCGCCGAGCTCGGCGCGTTCGTCGGATCTCTGGCCGCGGGCGTGACCGCGAACCTGTACGCGTTGCTGCGCGACCGGCCGTCGCAGATTCCGCTCGTGCCGGCCGTGCTGCTGCTCGTGCCGGGCTCGCTCGGCTTCCGCTCCGTCTCCGCGCTCGTGGACCGCGAGGTCCTGTCCGGCGTCGAGACGGCCTTCACCATGATCTTCATTGCGACCGGCATCGTCGCCGGCCTGCTCGTCGCTAACATCGTGGTGCCTCGCCGGCGCGCCTGACTCGGCGAGGCGAATCGATTGCAGGGCGATCGCAAGATCAGCGCAGCAGCGCATCGACCCGGCGCGTGATTTCCTTCGCGTCGAACTGCGGCGCGACGGTTCGGCCGAGGTCGTTCGTGTGTGCGTCCTCCCAATACAGCGGAGCCGGTGGCGCCGCCCCTTCCCAACGCGCATCCGGCCCGTAGATCATGAACGCGCCGGCGCAGGGCCCCGTCAGGCCGAGCAGGCCGTCGATCGGGCCGACCAGGGCGTCCGCTTCATCCCAGTAATGCTCGGCCCGCGGGTCCGTCACCAGCCCGGTGACCTTCTCGACGTGCCGCATCCGCGCTCCGTTTTTCTGTACCCAGACGACGTACACGGAGAGGTTCGCGGAGGCGTAATTCTCGAGCAGTGTCTCCTGGAGTTGTTTCGCGCCCCGCAGACACCCGCCACAGGTCGGTGCGACGTACATGAAGAGCCGAACCTTCCCCGCATCGGCATTGAACGCACCCTTCAGCGGTTCGGCACGTGCATCGAGGACTGTGTAGCTCGGGTTGCCGGGCGAGGCGAGCGCGAGGCCGGCGGCGAGGATCGCGACCAGCGGCTTGGCAGTGAGCATGAGGACCTCCTGATTCAGCGGATGTAGACTTCGTAGGCGAATTGCGCGATCACCGCGACCACCCATGCGGCGGCCGATCCCCACAGCACGAACCGCGTGACGCGCCCCGCACGCGTGTCACATGCGGCAGACGACGAGCGAGGACTGCGGCGGAAAACCCAGAACCCGACGCCGATGAGCGCGAGCGAGATCACCAGCAGCCAGGTGCGATAGGGCTTCAACGCCGCCGCGAAGATGGCGCCATTGACGCCGAGCAGGGCGATGCCGACCGGACCGAGGCAGCAGATGCTGGCCGCCGCACTGCCGAGCGCGCCGGTCGCGGCGCCGATCGCAGGACCGATCTCGAGAACGCGTTTCATCCGTGCACCTCCTGCCCGCGCGTCACTGCAGGACAGTGCCGAGGCGCGCCTGATTGCGCAGTCTGCCCAGCCGGAACGCGTCGTCCAGAGGCAGGAGGAAGGCGTCGTCACGCGCGCCGATCCAGCGTTCGGCCGATTCCGGTGTCGCGAAGAAGTGCACGTGATCGCAGAACGCGGCGATAGCCTCTTCGACGTTGCATTTCTTCGGTGTGCCATCGGACGCGACGAACGAGACCAGCGGCGACGTCGGGTCGGCGAAATCGATACCGCTCGGGCTCACGCGGAGGCGAATCGACTCGCCCGTCGTCGGGTCTCGCGATTCGATGTCCGCCGTCGCACCGAGAATGTGCGGCAGGAAGAGCGTGTCCCAGGCACACCACGCATACAACGACCGGTCGCCCACACGCAGCCGGTGCGCGGTCGGATTCAGGGATAGGCCGCCGAATCCGACGACCTCGCCGCCGTCGTTGTGGACGACCAGATCGCGGAAGGGTCCGTCATCGAAGAGCTGATCGATCTCGGCCGGTGACCGGTCGGTCGCAGTCGCGAGACCAGCGCGTGATACCGGGCGCCCTCCTGCGAGCGCGCGGTACAATCCGAGCGCGACCGCCTGCGCCGATGCGCTCAGCGCGGGCATCTCCGATCCGAGACGCCGCAGGATCGTCTCCAGGTCGATGTCGCGTGCCGGCGCACTCGCCGTGCCCACACCACTGCGATACACACGGTAGTGATGTCGGTACGTCGACGCGTCGAATTCGCCTTCCCAGAGCAACGACGCTGAAGAGATGTGCCGGTACGGGCCGTTGCCGTCGAGCACGCCAGCCGCCGACAGCGCCCACCGTTTGCCGCTCTCCGGCCGGCGGAAGAAGCCGAGCGTGTCGAACGTGATCGTCTCGCCATCATCGGTCTCGATGACACCGCGCAGGTTCGCATCGCAGAAGGTCGGACCCTGGTTCTCGAACAGGTCCCAGCGAACCGCCCCATACAGGCCGGGGCCGATCGCCTCACCGTGGCCGCTGCCGATGTAGGTGCCCAGCCGCGGCTCTTCCCGCGTGACGCGCTCCGCATCCTGTCGGTACACGAGATCGAGCTCGAACAGCAGGTCGTGTCGTCCTTGTGAATCAGACATCGTCCCGAATCCCTTCACGCCGCGCAGCAGGAAAGCGTCGCGACATCTCTGTTGAACGTTTGAGCGGCGAGCCGAATCCCCTCTGAAAGCGTCAGGTAGGGGTGCAGACTCGACGCGAGGTCATCGATCGTCAGGCCGAACCGGATCGCGAGCGCGGGCTCCGTGATCATCTCGCCCGCCTCGGCAGCAACGATGTGGGCGCCGAGCAACCTGCGCGTGCGGGCATCGGCGACGAGCTTGATCCGCCCGCGTGTGTCCCTCGCCGCGAGAGCCCGCGGCACGTGTTCCATCGGAAGCGATGCTGTGATCACCTCGATGCCGCGCGTTCGCGCCGCGGCTGCCGTGAGGCCGACCGAGGCAACCGCCGGATCCGTGAACGTGACGCCCGGAACCACACTTCGATCGAACGGTCGTGGCGTCGACAGCGCGTTCTCCGCTGCCAGGGCACCGGCACTGGCGGCCACATACACGAACATCGGATCGCCGATCACGTCACCGGCGGCAAATACGGACGGTCTCGTCGTGCGCAGGTATTCGTCCACGACGATCTCATCGAGCGGACCCGTCACCACACCAACGGCCTCGAGCCCGAGCCCGTGCGTGTTCGCGCGCCTGCCCGTCGCCACCAGCAGCTGGTCCGCACGGAGCTCACGAGCCCCCACCTCGCCCGTGAAGGCAACCGTATAGCGTCCGTCGCGGTCAGCCCGGGTGATCTGGACGCCGGTATGGATTCCGATGCCTTCGGCCGCGAGGTGGCCAGCCAACTCATCGCCGAGCTCGGGATCGTCCGCAGGGAGCAGGTGCGGCTGCGCCTCGAGCACCGTCACCGTCACGCCCAGGCGCGAGAACATTTGCGCCAGTTCGAGACCCACGGCGCTTCCGCCGATCACGATCATGTCGCGCGGCAGCTGCTCCAGCTCCATCGCCGTCGTGCTGTCCAGGAATCCGGCCTCGGCAAGGCCCGGGATCGGAGCGATCCACGGCGAGGCACCGGTCGCCAGAATGACCTTCGGTGCCTCCAGCGTCGTTCCGCTCGACAACCGAACGGATTCCGCCGACGCCAACCTCGCCGGTTCGCGGATCAACGTGACGTCGGCGTAGGACGCAAGCACATCCCGGTATTTCGACTGTCGCAGCCGCTCGACCAGCTCGTCCTTCTGGGCCCGGATGCGGTTCCATTGCGGCACGCCGTCGGTCCGCGGAATCCCCTCGAATCCGTGGTGCTTGCGAGCGTGTCGCGCTCCCGCCGCACGCAGCAGCGTCTTCGACGGGACGCAACCGACGTTTACGCACGTCCCGCCCAGCGTCCCGCCCTCGATGAGCGCAACACGTGCGCCCAGGTCCGCGCCTCGAATCGCCGCCGCCACTCCGGCACTGCCGGCGCCGACCACGATCAGGTCGAAGCGACTCGCCTCGCGGGCGCTTTGACCGGTCTCGCAGCCGCACCCGTCCGTCGGCTTGCCCAACGCTCGCGGAATCATCGGTCTGCGCCCGGTTTCGGCTCGACGACGCGCGCGTCGTACCCGGTCAGCCGCTTCAGCTCCGCAATAAACTGCGACGGCGACGTCCGTGTGCTGTCGTAGGCGACGACCGCGCTACCTGAATCGGATGAGACGCGGGCGCGGATCACGCCTGCGACCTTCTCGAAAGCCACCCGCGCCGTGACCTCACACGTCGGACACGTCATCCCGGTCACCGCCAGATCGACCGTGACCACGTCCGGATTCGTTCCATCCGCCAACGCGCTCTCCGGTCGGTCCGCATTCTCACCCCCGCACGCGAGGCACAGCGCGGCAATGCCGGCCGCTACGAGTAAACGCATCATGACCTCCTAAGAAACCAGGCAGACCAGGTCGGATACAGCGCCAGAACCAGCGCCACGGCTGTGGCCACCCAGAGCATCACGCGCATGCGTCGGCGCACATGCGGTGCCGCGCACGGCCGGCCCGGCTCGCAGGCGTTGCGATCCTCCCGCCGTACAAGCACGAAGCCCGTCCCGAGCAGCAGCCCCGTGCCACCCAGCAGCCAAGGACGAAGCGGTTCGAACGTCGTCGCAAACCCCGCCCCGGAAAGGCCCAGCGAAACTGCCACCAAGGGCCCCACACAGCACAGCGCGCTCACCACTGCCGTGACCACGCCGCCAACCGCCGCCGCAACCGTCTTAACCACCATGCGAATCCTCCAACGCTTCCAGAATCGGGCACTCGCCGGTTGGTTCCCGGCGCTCGCACGCGGCCACCAGCGACTCCAGGCTCCGTTTCATCCGCTCCAACTCGCGCACGCGTGCCTCCACCACACGGATCTTCTCGCGCGCCTTCGCCTCGACGTCGCCACACGCCGCAGCATGCCGGACACGCAACTCGAGCAGCTCTGCGATCTCCTCCAGCGAAAAGCCCATGTCCTGCGCCCGCTTGATGAAGCGGAGCCGGCTCACCTCGGCCCTGCGATACATTCGGTATCCCGAGCGCGTGCGTGACGCCGGCACCAGCAGGCCGCGCCGCTCGTAGTAGCGCACCGTCTGAATGTTCACGCCCGCACGTTCCGCGATTTCGCCGATTTTCATCTGCCCGCCTCTCGTCTTCGGTCTCCAACCTAAACCCTGTACCATGGTACAGAGTCAACCCCCGGATGCAGTCGAGGCCGGGAACCGTGTTCATTGTCGGGTCCCGGCCTCGCGACGTCGGGTCGGTCGTGCCCGGAGACTACCGCCTGCCGGGTCCCATCAGGATCGCGTTCTGGAGGAGGCCCGCGGGTCCGCGCCAGAACGCGCGGAAGAGCGGGTCTTCGGCGAAGAGGATGACCTTGCCGCGGCCGACGTTTTCGACGGCGGCCCACGCGGTGCGATTGAGCAGGCGCTCCGTGTTGCCGGGCCAGACGAATCCGGACAACACGGCGTCCTCGCCCAGAATGGTGACGGGGTTGTCACCCTTCTCGGAGGGCTTGAGGAATCCGCTGCCGCTGACGAGCACGGGCAGCGCATCGCGGTCGTAGCCGAAGGTGAGCCAGTGTGAGCGGTCGAGCGTGCTGCGCGCGATGATGCCGGAGACGGATTCGGCCGCGTTGGGCCCGGGCGCGGACGGTGAGACGAGCGGCGGCGCAGGCCGGGCCGTCGGACTGACCGTCGTGTCCGTGGCCGCTTCCTTGTCGTCCTCGTCGTCGTCATCGATCGCTTTGACGGTCGTCAGCTCGAGCTCTTCGCGTGCGAGGAGCGGGATGGCGCCGCCGATGGCGATGATGGCGCCGCCCTCGCGGACCCAGCGTTTGAGGCGCTCCGCATCGCCGAGCTGGCGGAACAGGGTCCCGGCGTTGCCGCCGGGCAGAATGAGCACGTTGTAGTCGGCGAGATTGACGCGGCCGAACGCGGACAGCTCGATGGGCACGACGGGCAGGCCGAGCTCGCGTTCGAGGTGGAACCACACGGAGCCGAACGTCGTCGTCGCCACGCCATCCCCGCCCGCAAGCAAGATGCGTGGCGCGTGCAGCGGCATGACGGCCTCGCTGCCGATGCCCAGGCCGCTATCGGGATACGCGGACTGGAGGGCGGTCACGCGGGCGCGGACTTCGCCGGCGAGCGCGCTGATGCGGTCGTGCAACGAGGCGGCGTTGCGCTGCGTGCGAACGACGTACGTGCCGCGGCCCCAGGTACTGCCTTCGGCGCGAATCGGCTCGCGTGCGACGCCGACCGCGAATCCCTCGAGCAGGAGCTTTGCGGCCAGGCGCGCGCTCGCCTCCTGTCCGCCGGGGAAGATGTAGCCGGAGCGGCCGCGCGCCACGCCGCTGCCGGCGGGCAGCGCCTCGACGGCGGTCACGCGGTCACCGGTGACCGCGGGCGTGTCCTCCGTCCACCACCCATCGGTTCCATAGGACAGTGGCAACGCCCACGCCGTAATGTCGTAGAACTCGTAGCCCTCGCGCGTCGCGTTTTCGCCGCGGCGCCGGTTCCGCTCGAAGCGATCGAGCTGTCTGCGTGCGAAGGCGGAGTCGACGCGCGGGCGGGGCTCGAGCAGGGCGGTGGCGAGTCGGGCGTTCGGCTGATTCAGGTCGATGACGAAGCTACCCGCAGGAAACTCGCGCCGCGTCGGGCCGCGGTCGGTCAGGTAGTCGTGTGCGCGCGTCGACGTGAACGGCTGCGTCGTGCGTACGACTTCGACCTGGGCCCGGGCGAGGTCACGAACCAGCTCGAGCCGGCGCGCGGGATCGCCCGTGGGCTCGATGACGACGCGTTTGAAGGCGCGCGCGGCCACGGCCTCCATGCCGGTCGCGCGAAACTCGTGATAATCCCGAAGCCGTTCCTCCTTTCCGGCCGCGAGCACACCCAGCGTTGCCATGGACGCGATGTGATGGTGCGCGATGCCGCTGGAGAACGTCATGACGGTACCGTCGTCCTTGCGCAAGCGGATCTCCGGGCCGCCGTCGGTCTCGAACGTCATGCCGGTCGCGCCGGACAGCGAGGGGAAGAGGTCGACGTAGCCGGGATAGAACAGGTCGAAGACGTCGCGCACGTAATACTGCCAGCCGTAGCGGTCGAAGGCGGCGCCGTTCGCCTGACCGAAGCGCTCCTCCCATTTGCGCTGCCACGGTCCGAGGTTCGGATTCAGCGGATCCGCCGTCGGCGGGAAGAAGAACTGGTCGGTCGTGCTGTGCAGGTCCACGACGAGCTGGGGCAGCCAGCGCGTCATCACGGAAAGCAATGCGCGCGTCTCGTTCTGGGACTGGGCCACGAAATCGCGGTTCATGTCGAACCGGTAGTGGTTGGTGCGGCCCTGAATACTCCACGGCTCCGACTGTTCCATGGCGGCCGGCTCGTCCGTTGGCACGGTGATCGAGTTGTTCCATGCCGCGAAGCGCTCGTGGCCATCGGGATTCTGCGATGGATTGATGATGGTGATGACGTTGCGCAGGATCTCGAGCGTGGCCGGCTCATCCGATGCGAGCAGCTGATAGACGGTGTGCATGGAGGCTTCGAAGCCGGCGGGCTCGTTTCCATGGATCGAATGCGACAGTAGCGCGACGGCAGGGATGCGTGCAGCGATTTCGGCCGCGGCCGCGCGCGTCGTTCGGCGCGGATCGGCCAGCGCTTCGAGGTCGGCCCGGATGGCATCGAGGCGCGCGAGGTTCTCGGGCGAGGAGATGATCAGTACTCGCAGGACCTTGCCTTCCACGGTCACACCCGTGACCTCGGTCCGGACGCGGTCGGGCGCGGCTGCGATCATCGCGTCGAGCGTACGCTGCTGCTCGTGGTACATCGTGTGGCGTGTGCCGAGCTCGTGGCCGAGCAGCGAATCCGGTCGAGGAACCTGTGGCCGGTAGGGTCCCCGACCGTACCAGTCGAAGGTCTCCTGGGCAGCCCCCGGCGAGGCGGCAGCGAAGGCGAGCAGCAGGGCGAAAACGTGACGCATGCGCATTCGAGGGTTGTGGTCGCGGAGGGCCGGCCTTGCCGGCGCGGCGGGCAAGGTACTTGTGGGCACGCAGGTTCGCCATTGACAGCGCGGCCCGAGGCTGGATCTTGGACGGCGGCGCCCCTCGACCCGGCATGGCGCCGACCCCGCAGCGGAGACCGACATGAGCCGAATCGCCGCGCTGGCACGTGCTCGCTTTCCACACCCACTGACGCTGCTCACGTTATGCGTCCTGCTCGGTGCTGCCGCGTCGTGGGTCGTTCCGGCCGGGCAATACGACCGCCGCGAGGACGCGGTGACCGGACGCAACGTGGTCGTGCCGGGCACCTATCACTCCGTCGACGCCTCGCCGGTCGATCCGTTCAATGCCTTTCTTGCCATTCCGCGCGGCCTGATCGATGCCGCCGACGTCATCTTCCTCGTGTTCCTCGCCGGTGGCGCGTTCCTCGTCGTGGATCGGACGGGCGCATTGCGGTCGGCCGTCGATGCGCTCGCGC
>JBFJPA010000020.1:0-18647 GCA_041617355.1 Longimicrobiales bacterium | reverse complement strand
GGCCGGGAGGTGGGCCGGCACACCGTGACGGTAACCGCGCCGGAGGCGGGGGGCTCGGCGAGCTTCCAGGCGGAGGTCGCCACGAGCGGACCGGCCGCGGGCTGGCGATATACGGGGAGCAGCTGACCGACGGTTGTGGAAGGGCCGGCTCGCCGGATCTGGGCGGGCCGGCTATCTTATTGAGCTACCAGTATGTTGAACGGGGCGGCCCGCGTGGCTGCCCCGCTGCACGACGGGAAGATGGTTCGCATCGCGGAAGTGCTGCCGAACAGCATTGCCGATGAGCTACGGCTCGAGATCGGCAGCCGCATCGTCCGCATCAACGGCGAGACGATCCGCGACGGCATCGACTTCCGCTTCCTCGAAGCGGATGCGCAGCTGGAAGTCGAGCTGACGACGCTCGACGGCGAACGCTTCGTCTACGAGATCGAGAAGGACGCGGCCGAGCCGCTCGGCGTCGTGCCGGCTCCCGATCCGGTGCGGCAGTGCGCGAACAAGTGCGTGTTCTGCTTCATCGATGGCAACCCGTCGGGCGCGCGCACATCGCTGCATCTGAAGGACGACGATTTCCGCCTCTCGTTCACGTACGGCAGCTACGTCACACTGACGAACCTGGGGCCGCGCGGCCTGGAGCGGCTGATCCGGCAACGGCTGTCGCCGCTTTACGTGAGTGTGCACGCGACGGAGCCGGAGATCCGCATGAAGCTGCTGGGCGTACCGCGCGGCGGCGAGATCGTCGACGAGCTAAGGCACCTGATCGACGGCGGCATCGAAGTGCACACGCAGGTCGTGCTCTGTCCCGGCTGGAACGATGGCGCGCACCTGGACCGCACCATTGACGACCTGTGGCAGCTCGGACGCGGCGTCCTGTCGCTGTCGGTCGTGCCCGTGGGCCTGACCCGGTACAACCTCGATCGGCCCGTTCGCCTACTCGCGCCGGAGGAGGCGCGTGAAGCAACGGCCCAGGTCGAGCGGGCGCGCCGACGCGCCCTGCGGGAGCGAGGCACAGGCTGGGCCTACGCCGCGGACGAGATGTTCTTCATCGCGGGCAGTCCGTTGCCGGATGCAACCTACTACGACGATTGGCCGCTCACCGAGAACGGCGTCGGCGCCGTGCGGACGCTGCTCGATTCGTTCGAGGCGGGATTGCCCGCGTTGCCGCGGCGGGACGGGCAGCGCGTGGCGATTCTGACGGGCGCGCGCATGGCTCCCATCTTCGAGCCGCTCGCCGACCGGTTGAGCGCGCAGACGGGCGGGCGCTTCGAGGTGCTCGCCGTCGAAAACCGGTATTTCGGTCCGACCGTGACCACGGCGGGCCTGCTGCCCGGCCGAGACGTGATCGCGACACTGCACGAGGCGGGTCCGCGCGACCTGTTCTTGCTGCCGGCGGAGGCGCTGAACGACGATGCGTGCTTCATCGATGACACGCCGCTGCGCGAAGTCGAGGCCGCCGGCACGGGCGTCGTGCGCACGGCATGGGACCTCATCGCCGCACTGACGGAGACATGAGCCGCAACTTGCCGATCGTCGCGATCGTGGGCCGGCCCAACGTCGGCAAGTCGACCCTGTTCAATCGTGTGCTGGGACGACGGCAGGCCATCGTCGAGGATGAGGCGGGCGTGACGCGCGACCGTCACTTCGCGCTCGCCGACTGGGCGGGACACGCCTTCTTCCTCGTCGACACCGGCGGACTCGAGATGGAAGGCGACCAGGCGATGGCGGCGGCCGTGCGGCGGCAGGTCATGGCCGCCATCGAGGAAGCCGACGTCCTCGTCTTCGTCGTGGACGGGCGGACCGGGCCGCATCCGGTCGATCAGCGAGTCGCTGAGCTGCTGCGCCGCACGAACCTGCCGGTCGTGCTGGCCGTCAACAAGATGGATCGTATTCCGGACGAAGTCGCGCACCACGAGTTCTGGGAGCTCGGTCTGGGTGAGCCGATGCCGGTCAGCTCGATGATCGGCCGCGGCTCGGGTGAGCTGCTGGACGCGATCGCGGCCCGCTTGCCCGATGGAGCCACCGAAGCGAGCGCGGACGACTCGCTCAACGTGGCCGTCATTGGCCGGCCCAATGTCGGGAAGTCGAGTTTCGTGAACCGGCTGCTCGGCGAAGAGCGGATGGTCGTCAGCGAAGAAGCTGGCACGACGCGCGACAGCGTCGATACGCCGTTCCGCTACCACGGCCACACCCTCGTCTTCGTGGACACGGCGGGCCTGCGCCGCCAGGCGCGGATCGACCCGGGCCTGGAGTACTACGCCGCGTTGCGCACGGAACGGTCGATCGAACGTGCCGACATCTGTCTGCTCCTGATCGAGGCGACCGACGAGATCCACATCCAGGACCTGCGTATCGCGGAGAAGGCCTGGAAGAGCGGCTGCGGGCTGATCCTCATCGCGAACAAGTGGGATCTGGTCGAGAAAGACGACCGAACGGCGATCGAATACGAACGTACGATGCGGGCTCGGGCCCCATCGCTGCGGTCCGTGCCGATTGTGTTCGCGTCCGCAATCACGGGCCAGCGCGTGCGCCGCGTCCTGGACCTGATCCTGGAGGTCGCCGAAACGCGATCCCGCCGCATTCCGACGTCGGAGGTGAACGACGCGCTGCGGGAACTGGCGGCCCGTGTGCCGCCGCCGCATCATCGGGGCATGCCCATCAAGCTGCTGTACGCGACGCAGGTCTCGACGCGACCCCCCACGTTCGTGGTGTTCACCAATCAACCGAAGGGGATCACGGAGTCGTACCTGCGTTATCTGCGCAACGGGTTCCGCGATCGCTGGGGCTTCCTCGGCACGCCACTCCGTCTGCGCATCCGGGCTCGCCGCGAGAAGAAGAAGACGGCCCGATGACCTGGGTGCTGTTGGCCTGCTCTTACCTGCTCGGCGGAATTCCGACGAGCTTCCTCGTGGCGCGTGTAGCTCGCGGCATCGACCTGCGCCAGCACGGCAGTGGGAATCTCGGCGCGACGAACGCATTCCGCGTGCTCGGCTGGAAGGGCGCGACGCCGATCTTTCTCGTCGACATCGCGAAGGGGTTCGCACCCGCCTTCTTCTTTCCCGCCTGGGATGGCGCGGCCGCCAGCGGCTGGGCCTTCGCCTACGGCGCGCTGGCCATCGCCGGCCACGTCTTCTCGCCGTACGTCGGATTTCGCGGCGGAAAGGGCGTCGCCACCGGTGCTGGCGTGTTCCTCGCGCTTGCGCCCATTGCCGTCGCCATCGGCACGTTGATCTGGATCGGCCTCGTCGCGACGACCGGATACGTTTCGCTCGCGTCGATGACCGCGGCCGTCGCCATTCCCGTCGTCATCGCGTTCACGCACGGCGTGGCGCCCGTGTTCTGGGTCGGTGTGGGCGTCGCTGCGTTCGTGGTCTTCGCGCATCGCGCAAACATCGGCAGGCTGCGGCGTGGTGAGGAGCACCGGTTCGGCCGGCGCGCACGGGCATCATCGTGACGACGGTCGGCGTGCTCGGCGCTGGCAGCTGGGGCACCACCTTGGCCAATGTCCTGGCCAAGAAAGGCTGCGAGGTCCGGCTCTGGAGCTACGAAGAGGAAGTCGCCCGCTTCGTCAACGAGGTGCACGAAAACCCGGCCTACTTGCCCGGCGTGTCTCTCCACGCCGCGCTGCAGGCGACGACGTCGCCGCGGGCTGCCGTCGACAATGCCTCATACATCGTGTCCGTCAGTCCGGCGCAGCACGTGCGCCGCGTCGTGCGCGAAGCGGCGCCCGCCATGCGGGCCGATGCCATCCTCGTCAGCGCATCGAAGGGCATCGAGCAGGAAACGCTTGCGACGATGGAGGAAGTGTTCGAGGCGGAGCTGGGTGCGGCGCTCGCGGGCCGGGCTACGTTCCTGAGCGGCCCCAGCTTCGCCGTGGAGGTCGCACGCGAGCAGCCGACGGCCGTCACCGTCGCCAGCCGCGATGCGGAGGCCGCTGAGCTCGTGCAGTCGCTCTTCCAGACGCCGTACTTCCGCGTTTACACCAGCGACGACGTGGTGGGCGTCGAGCTGGGCGGCGCCCTCAAGAACGTCATCGCGCTTGCCGCCGGCATGGCCGCCGGCCTCGGTCTCGGCCATAACGCGACGGCGGCGCTCATCACCCGTGGTCTGGCCGAGATCGCGCGACTCGCGGCCGCGCGCGGCGCCGACCGGCTCACGCTGTCCGGCCTTGCCGGCATGGGCGACCTGATCCTGACCTGCACGGGCAGCCTGAGCCGAAACCGACACGTGGGCGTCGAGCTGGGCCGCGGTCGCAGTCTGAGTGAGATCCTCGCCGAAATGACCATGGTCGCGGAAGGCGTGCACACCGCCCGGGCCGCGCACGCGCTGGCGCTCGAAGAGAAGATCGAGATGCCAATCGTCGCGGCCGTGAACGAGGTGCTTTTCGGCGACACGACGGCGGGCGAGGCCCTCGAAATCCTGATGTTGCGTCAGCCCAAGCCGGAGCTCTGGTCATGACGGTGACGCCGCCGCTCGACGAGCGCTTCCCGTGGGAGGAGGAGCCGCCGCCGGACGAATCCCAGACCTCGCTCTGGGAACAACCTCCGGATGCGGATGCGGTCGACGACGAGTCGAGCCCGACCGAGCCCGCGCCGGCGGCCGCGGATGCAGCGCCGGGCGCCGCTCGTGACAAAGGCGTGACCGGCGCGGCGGCCGAGGACGAGGACGGAGAGGACCCGCTCGAAGCGGCGGGCGCTCGGCTCGCGCCGCGCGACCGGCCCATCGCGCCCAAAGAGTACTACTCCATCAGCGAAGTGTGTGACCTCGTCGGCCTCAAACCCCACGTGCTGCGCTATTGGGAGACGCAGTTCCCGGTGTTGAACCCGTCGAAGAACCGATCCGGCAACCGGGTCTACCAGCGCAAGGAGATCCGACTCGTGTTGCTGGTGAAGCACCTGCTCTACGAAGAGAAGTACACGGTGGAGGGCGCGAAGCAGAAGATCGAGCAGATTCGGCGGAGCGGGAAGCTGCGCGAATCGACGACACGGGCGCTCGATGAGGAGGCGATGGCCCTGCTGCGCGACGAATTGCGGCAGCTGTTGAAGATCCTGACTCCGAGCGGTTCCGGGTGATGCGTTTATTGATCACCAACGATGACGGGTACCTGGCCGGCGGCCTGACGACGCTCGCGGATGCCGCCGCCGAGCTGGGCGATGTCCACGTCGTCGCGCCGGACCGCGAGCAGAGCGCGACCAGCCACTCGCTCACGCTGCACTATCCGCTGCGCGTGCGCAAAGCCGATGCGCGGGTTCGCGTCGTGGATGGCACGCCGACGGACTGCGTCGTGCTGGCCGTCGGCGAACTGCTCGACGATCGACCTGACTTCGTGCTGTCCGGCGTGAACCACGGGGCCAACCTGGGCGACGACGTGTTGTACTCGGGCACGGTCGCGGCCGCGATGGAGGCGACCATCCTCGGCATTCCCTCCGTCGCGCTGTCGTACACGGGCAAGGACTACGACGCCCTTCCGCGCTGGAGGCCCGTCCTGTCACGACTGCTCCGGCAGCTGCTGGTCCGCACCGATTTCCCACCTGAGACGTTGCTGAACGTGAACCTTCCGGCGGTTCCGCCCGAGACTGTGAACGGCGTGAAGATTACGACCCTCGGCCGGCGGGCCTACGTCGGCTCACTGACCCGTGCAGAGGATCCGAACGGCCGTGAGTATTTCTGGATCGGCGGCGGCGAGAGCCGCTGGTGGGGCAGCGACGAGTCCGACTTCCGAGCCGTGCACGACGGCTTCATCTCGGTCACGCCGCTGCACCTCGACCTTACGAATTACCGACTGCTCGAGGATATCGGACGTTGGGGCCTGACCCTCTGAGCGACCGGCGCTTCGAACGACAGCGCCGCCAACTCATCGAAGCGATCCGCGAGACCGGCATCGATGACCTCGAGGTGCTGCGCGCCTTCGACCTCGTGCCCCGGCACCTCTTCGTGCCGGAGGCCATCCAGCATCGCGCCTACGAGGACGCGCCGCTTCCGATCGGATATGGTCAAACCGCGTCACAGCCGTCGCTCCAGGCCCTGTACCTTCAAACGCTCCGCCTCACCGCGAGCGACCGCGTCCTCGAGGTCGGGACCGGCAGCGGGTACCAGACGGCCGTGCTCGCGCAACTGGTCGAGCACGTCTACTCGATCGAGCGCATCCGCGAGCTGTCGCAGCGCGCCCGCACCGCCCTCGATCAGCTTCGCATTCAGAACGTCGCTTTGCTCGTCGGCGACGGCACGGTAGGCTGGTCCCGCTATGCTCCCTATGACGCGATCCTGGTCGCCGCGGCTTCGCCCGGCATCCCGCCGGCCCTGGTCAACCAACTCGCGCCGAATGGGCGGCTGCTCATTCCCGTCGGAAGCATGGAGGAGCAGGCGCTCACTCTCGTGCAGCGCGCTCCTGACGGCACCATCAACGAAGAATTCGTCGGCCGCTGTTCGTTCGTGCCGCTCCTCGGCCGATTCGGCTGGTCCACCGATGTAACGTGAAGGACACATGGAACTGCTGCTCTCGCTCGTCGACTTCATTCTGCACATCGATGTGCACCTCGACGCCATCATCCGCCAGTACGGCACATGGACGTACGGGATCCTGTTCCTGATCGTCTTTTGTGAGACGGGACTCGTAGTCACGCCGCTGCTGCCGGGCGATTCGCTGCTGTTCGCGGCCGGCACCTTCGCCGCCCGCGGTTCGTTGAGCCCGTTCCTGCTGTTCGTGCTGCTCACGATCGCGGGAATCCTGGGTGACACCGTCAACTACTGGATCGGCCACACGCTCGCGCCGCGCATGGAGCGCGGCATCCCGTTCGTCAAACACGAGCACATCGAGCGCACCCACGCCTTCTACGAGAAACACGGCGGCAAGACCATCATCATCGCGCGCTTCATGCCCATCATCCGCACCTTCGCGCCGTTCGTGGCGGGCGTCGGCGCGATGGAATACGGCCGCTTCATCGTGTTCAACGTGGTCGGCGCGATTCTCTGGGTCGGCCTGTTCGTGTTCGGCGGGTATTACTTCGGCACGATTCCGGCCGTCGAAGAAAACTTCACTTTGGTCATTTTCGCGATCATCTTCCTGTCGATCTTGCCGGGCTTGGTCGAGTTCGTCCGGGCCCGGCAAGCCTCGACCCGGAAACGTGCGGTAGACCCTTCATGAGGCGACCCACGCTGGTCCTCGCCGCGCTCCTCGGTCTCGCCCCAAGCCTGGCGGCACAGGTTCCGACTCGGGACTCCGCCCGTGTGGTCGTACTGGACAGTCTGGCCGTCCGCGTGACGCGGGCGAATGCGAATCTCACGCGCATCCCGGCCGCGGTTTCGGTGATCCAGGGCAATGAGCTTCGGCGGGGCCGGCCGGGCATCGGGCTGGACGAGGCACTCGGCGTGGTCCCGGGTCTCTACGTCAGCAACCGAAACAACTTCGCGCTCGGACCCCGCGTCGCGATCCGTGGCCTGGGCGTGCGGACCGCGTTCGGCGTACGCGGCGTTCGTGTCGTTGCGGACGGCATCCCCCTGACGATGCCGGACGGTCAGAGCAACCTGACCAATCTGGACCTGCTGTCGGCGAGCGGCGTGGAGGTCCTGCGCGGTCCGGCCTCCGCCCTCTGGGGCAACGCGGCCGGTGGCGTCCTGCTCGTTCGGTCTGATGTCCCCGCTGGCGGGGACGTCGAGGCGGAGGCCCGTGTCGTCGTGAGTGACCTTGGGAGCGGAAGCGACGACGCCACGAACCTGCGTCGCTACGGTCTGCGCGTCGCGGGCCGCACCGGTCGCGTCGGCTGGGTCGTGAGCGGGGGACGTCTCGATCAGCGTGGTTTCCGGGCCCATTCGCGCGCCGAGGTCAGCAATCTCAATGCGGTGGGTCGGATTGCGACGGGCCCTTCGTCCGAACTGACCGTGGTCGTGAACGCCGCTGACGCACCCACGGCGCAGAACCCCGGCTCGTTGCCGTTCGATAGTGCGCAGCTTCGACCCTCGGCGGCGTGGCCCAACAACGTCCGGACCGGAAGCGGGGAACAGGCCCGTCAGATCCAGTTGGGTGCCTCGTGGTCCGCGGCGTTGCACGGGGGCCGTCTCGAGGCGGGCAGCTGGGTCGTGGACCGGGATCTCGAAAACCCGCTTCCGTTCGGGTTCATCGATCTCGCCCGGACCGCGGCCGGCGGCCGCCTCATCTGGGGCGGGCCGATTGCAGCCTCGCTGGACGTGACCGTGGGCGCGGACCTCGAGCACCAGCGGGACGCGCGCCGTGAGTTCAACAATGTCGCGGGGGAGCGTGGCTCCGAGCGGCGCCGGGACCAGATCGATCGGGTGACCGCGCTCGGTCCTTTCGCACAGGGCCGGCTCTCGCTCGGTGAACGCGTCACCTTCATGGCGACGGCTCGCCACGATCTCGTTCGCTTCGCCGTCGATGACCGCCTGCTCGACGATGGCCGCGATGATTCCGGCGAGCGCAATCTGTCGGCGACCAGCGGCTTCGTCGGCGCGACGTGGGACGCCCGTCCCGGATGGACAACGTGGGCGAACCTCGCGACGTCCTTCCAGACGCCCACGACGACCGAGCTGATCAATGCGCCGCCGCCCGCCGGTGCGCCGTGTTGTCCCGGCGGCTTCAACGCGAATCTCGAGCCGCAGACCGCCAGAAGCGTAGAAGCCGGATTCCGCGGCCGCATCGACGATCACACGCGCATCGACGTTACCGTATTCACGATGGACGTCGAGGACGCGATCGTCCCGTTCCAGATCGCCGGAATCGAGGGTCGGAGCTTTTTCCGCAATGCTGCCCGAACGCGGCATCGCGGCGTCGAGACCAGTGTGAGCTTCGCCCTGGCCGGGGCGACCGCGCGGGCCGCCTGGACCTGGAACCGGACCATATTCGTCGATGATGGGTCGGCAGCGCGCAACCACGAAGGCAACCTCGTGCCGGGCGCACCCGAGCACCGCATCGTGGTCCGCGTGTCACAGGCGATCGGGCCGGCACTGGCCGAGCTGAACATCGATCGCATTGGAGAGTACTTCGTCGACGACGCCAACCTGGCGACGAATCCGGCCGCGACCCTGATCGACCTGAGGGTCAACGCGACCGGGCAGATCGGAGGGGTCACGACCTCACCGTTCATCGCGCTGGTCAACGCGTTCGACAAACGACACAACGGGTCGGTAGTGATCAACGCCGCGGGCGGCCGATACTACGAACCAGCCCCTGGACGCCACGTGATGATCGGCCTGGTCCTTCGGACCGGCCGAGCGCGCTGAGTCCAACCGACGCCGCTCTGGAAAGGAGCCTACCATGTCAGGCGACCTCGAGCCCGGCCGCGAGCAGACGATGCCGCCATATGTGGCGCGGCCACTGCCGTCCGATCGGCAGCCCTCGGACTGGGCGCCGCTGCCTCCATGGTCTTCGGAAGGCCGGAGCCTCGAACCCGCTGCGCCACTCCGCAAGCCCGAGACTCCGGCCCCGCCGGCGTCACCTGCGGACGAGCCGTGGGTCTTCGCGGAGCCGGAGCCGGGCCCAACGGCCGAGGAAGCCCAGCCGGCCGGAACAGAGGATCCATGGGCGATCCTTGAGCCCGAGCCGGCGGATACGGCACCAGCCTCCGCTGACGAGCCCTGGGCGTTCGTCGATCGCGAGGCGGCAGGATCCAGCGGCGAGGCACCGCCGGCGTCGGCACCGGACCCGTGGGCGTTCCTGGACCTCGACGAGGACGCCGCCGCAGCCACGGCGGAGGAGTCGCCCGCAGCCGACGAAGCCTGGGCCCTCCTCGATATGGAGCCGGTCTCACCGGAGGAAATCTCCGCCGTCACCGAGCCGGAGGCGGGACCTCCGATGGTGGAGCCGGCGGCCTTTTCCGAAACCGAGCCCGGCATTACGGGCTGGGAAAACGAGCTCGAGCTCGACCTCGACGAGCAGTTCATCGAGGCACAAGCGCAGGATGTGAGCGCGGCCACGCCGCCGGCCGAGCCGGAAGCCGAGGCACTCGAGGAGGAGTTCTGGACGGACGAGACCCCGGGCATCGAGGCGGAAGCGACTTGGGCCTTCGAGCCCGCGCCGCAGCCGGAGGCCACAGAGCCGCCCGTCGCAGCGGACCCGGAAACCGTGGACGCATGGGACGCGCTCGACGAAGACGAGGCTGAGATGGAGGCGCTCTGGTCCCTGGACCTGCCCAAGGCGAAGCCGGAGGGAGCCCCTGCGGCCGCGACGGACGAGCTTCGGGACGAGGGGCCTGACCTGCCGATGGACGAGGCACCTGAGGCGGCCGAGGACCGCCCGCCACACGCCGGCATGACCTGGGCAACTCCGGCGTCCGAACCCGAAACTGCTCCGCTCGACACGTTCCCCGGCGAGGCCGAAGCCTGGGGCGCCGTGGCCTCCGCGGGCCCCTCCGAATCCCCGACGGACATGGACCCGCGTTATGCCGAGCTTGCAGCGCGCCTGGAGAGTTTCGCGGCGAGCCTGCGACGCGATGGGCCCGATGCCGTGCGCAGAGGTTTTGCCGGCGATCGCCTGACGGCCGCCCTCGCGGGCTTGATCACCGCGTTCGAGCAAGCCGGCCTCGATGCTTGAGCCGGACCCTCTCGCAGGCTTGATCCGGGCCCGGGTTCGCGACGTTCCCGACTTCCCGCAGCCCGGGATCGTGTTCAAGGACATTACGCCCGTCCTTGCCGATCCCGCGCTGCTTCGTGCGATCGTCGATCACATGACCGAACAACATGCCCACGCGAGAATCGACATTGTCGCGGGCGTCGAAAGCCGAGGCTTCCTGTTCGGCGTCCCCCTCGCGATCGCGCTTGGCGCCGGCTTCACGCCGATCCGCAAGCCTGGCAAGCTGCCCTGGCAAACCATGCGCGTCGATTACACGCTGGAATACGGCCAGGACGCCCTCGAGGCCCATACCGATGGCGTACGTACGGGCCAGCGCGTGCTCATCGTCGACGACCTGCTCGCAACTGGCGGCACGGCCGGCGGCGCCGTTCAATTGGTGCGCCGGTTGGGCGGCGAGGTCGTGGCCGCCTCCTTCGTCATCGAGCTCGATTTCCTGGGCGGCCGCAGCAAGCTCGATGACGTGCCCGTCACCTCCCTCGTCCGCTACGCCTGACCGCTACGGCCACAGCCCGAGGATCAGACCCATCATCGTGAACGCAACGACCCAATAGCCGCCATTGACGAGCCAGTGAGCCAGCGGCCGCTGCTCGAAGAGATACACGACTCCGAAGGACGTGCTCACCCAGAAGACGCCGACGGCGGCAGCCGCCGACACCGCGAACCCGAGAGTGGCGTCGGCGCCGATGAACATCGCGAGCACGATCGCCGCCACCAGCTCCAGCACGAACGACACGCCGAAGATCATCGGCATATTGCCCTGCCGCGCCTGCTCCTCCGTCACGCCCGATGCGCGCATCCAGGTGCGGCCGAACAGGGGACCGTACCAGACCGCACCGAGCACGAACGTCGCGATCGCCGCGACCACGACGGCCAGCCAGTTTACTTGCATGCGAATTGCTCCCGCCCCGAGTGAACAGACCATGCCCATGATGACCCGCGATTCCATTCCACGTGCGGCCCGCGGATCTTTATGGACAGCCGGGGGTGAACAACCGCGGGCCCGCGTTGCCACCGTCTTCGCGGCCGTTATTTTTGGATGCACGCCCCCGTAGCTCAGGTGGATAGAGCGGCGGTTTCCTAAACCGCGTCAGCCGCAGGTTCGAATCCTGCCGGGGGCATAGACACAGGTGGGCGAGCCACTTCACCTTGCGCCGTCGGTTCCGCCACCCCGAGCTTCGGGGCGTGATAAGCCTGCGCACTCCCCGCGTCGCCCGAGCGTTGCGTCTCGGCTGCCTGCTCGCCGCCGTCACGGCGTCATCCCTCCAGGCCCAGCCGTTCCCGCTGCCGGAGCCCGTCGGCTACATCAACGACTTCGCCGACATCATCGATCCGGAAAGAGAAGCGGCCATCCTGCGCATCATCGACGAGGTGCGCACGAAATCGGGCGGCGAAATCGTCGTGGTCACGCTGCGCTCGCTCGAAGGCCGGCCGATCGACGAGGTTGCCCTGCGCATCGGGCGGGAATGGAAGATCGGCCGTGCCGGCGATCCGGGCGATCCGTCGAGGAACACGGGACTGGTTGTCCTCGTCGTGCCGCGCGAGACATCGTCGGACGGACGCGGTCACCTGAAGATCGAGACCGGGCTCGGAACGAGCACGTTCATCACCGCCGCCGAAGCCGGACGCATCGCGGACGGCTTCATGATCCCGTCGTTTCGCGCCGGCGATTACGGCGATGGGATCCTGCGCGGCGTCGCTGCGCTCGCCGTCGAATACGCGGAACAGTTCGACTTCACGCTGACGGGTCAACCCCTGGCCGAGCCCGAGCCGCAACAACGGACCAACCCCGTCGGCACGGTGTTCGGATTCATCCTGCTCTTCATCGTCGTCATCGCGATCCTCGCCGCACTGGGCGGCGGCGGCAGGCCTCCCGGCGGCCGACGTCGAAGGCGTCGAGGAGTACCGTTCTACTTCCCGACCGCGACGCGCCGCGGCGGTTGGGGATCGGGCGGTTTCGGCGGTTTTGGTGGCGGTGGCTTTGGCGGTGGTGGTGGTGGGTTCGGCGGGTTCGGCGGAGGCGGCGGGTTCGGCGGCGGCGGCGTGGGCCGCAGCTGGTAACGGGAGGTGGACGAATGAATCCTCGACAGACGGCCGACACGATCGCGCACGATCTCGCGAGCCGCTTGGGCGCGCGACTCCAATCGGTCGTTCTTTATGGCTCGGTGGCGCGAGCCGAATTCCTCGAGCCGAGAAGCGACATCAACCTGCTCGTCCTGCTCGACCGCATCGATCCGCCCCTGCTGCGCCGGCTGGTGCCGGCAGCACACGACTGGGCGGAGTACCGCGTGAACACGATGCTCCTGGAGGAGCGGGAGTGGACGCGCGCGAGTGACGCCTTTGCCGTCGAGCTGCTCGACATGCGGGACGCACGCATCGTCCTGCACGGACCCGATCCGGTCGATGGCGTCGATCCGGAGCCGGTTCACGCGCGGCTTCAAGCAGAACGTGAGCTTCGCTCGCGCATCATCGCTTTGCACAACGGGATGGTCCGTTGTGCGGCCGCCCCTGCTGACCTCGGTGAGCTGCTCATGGCAGCGTTGCCGTCCTTCGTGACGTACCTGCGGACGACAATCCGTCTGGCCGGTCGCGCAGTGCCCGCAGCCACCCGCGACGTCATCGGCGAAGGATGCCGGGTCATCACGGCGCCCGAGTCGGGTTGGTTGCAGGCCCTCGAAGCGCGCGCTCGCGCGGAGCCCTGGGACGTCGACCTCGACGACGACGTCGTCATCGCCTACAACGCAGCGGCCGAGCGGACCGCGTTCTACCTGGACACCCTCGAGGGGAATCTCGCATGAGGACCATCGTGATCGCCGCGGTGCTGTTGAGCACGGGCTGCGGCTACAATCGCATTCAGGCACTGGACGAACAGGTGACCGCCAACCAGGCCAACATCCAGGCGGAGCTACAGCGCCGAAACGACCTGATTCCCAATCTGGTCGCGACGGTCGACGAAGCGGCCTCGTTCGAGCAGGAGACCTTTACCCGGGTGGCCGAAGCCCGCGCGGGCTTGACGCAGGCCCGGGAGCGAATGGCACAAGCGCTCGGAGCGGGCGCGGGCGGTGAGGCGCTCGGCAACGCCAGCGCGGCCCTGAGCGAGAACCTGCGGCTCTTCCTCAACGTTGCGGTCGAAGCGTACCCGACACTGACCGCGAACCAGAGCTTCGTTTCGCTCCAGGATGAGCTGACCGAGACCGAGAACCGGCTCGCCGTCGCACGGAGGGACTTCAACGAGGCCGTTCAGCTCTACAACACGTACATCCGACAGTTTCCGCAGGCGATCACGGCACGCGTCATCGGCGCGCAACGGCGGGAGTCGTTCAGCGCGTCCGAATCAGCGCAACAGGCGCCGGAGGTTCGGTTCCGCTGAACAGGGAAGGGGAGCGTTACGGACGGAACCCGTTCGTGATCGGCAGGCGACGATCCTTGCCGAATGCGCGCGGCGTGATCTTGATCCCGGGCGGCGCCTGCCTCCGCTTGTATTCGCTCCGGTCGACCAGTCCGATCACGCGGCGAACCACCGCTTCGTCCCACCCCGCCGCGACGATCTCCTGGACGCTCCAGTCATCCTCGACGTAGCGCTCGAGGATCGGATCGAGCACGGCGTACGGCGGTAGGGAATCGGAGTCTTTCTGATCCGGTCGCAGCTCGGCCGACGGCTCACGGTCGATGACGGAAACGGGGATGACAGGGCCGCCTTCGCGAGCGTTGCGCCAACGCGCCAGCTCGAACACGAGCGTCTTCGGCACGTCCTTCAGCACGGCAAACCCGCCGGCCATGTCGCCGTACAGCGTGGCGTAGCCGGTCGCCATCTCGCTCTTGTTGCCCGTCGTGAGCAACAGCCATCCGAACTTGTTCGACAGCGCCATCAGCAGCGTGCCGCGAATCCTCGCCTGCAGGTTTTCCTCCGTCACGTCGGGCCGGCAATCACGGAACGTCGGCTCCAGCGTGCGCAGGAAGGACGTGAACGGTTCTTCGATCGGCAACTCGATCAGCGGAACGCCGATTCGCTCCGCGAGCGCGTGTGCATCCGTCGCGCTGCGCTCCGACGAATAGCGGGAGGGCATCCAGACGCCGGTCACGGCCTCGCTGCCGAGCGCGTCTGCTGCGATGACGGCAACGAGGCTGGAGTCGATGCCGCCGGACAGACCGAGCAAGACCCGCGAGAACCCGTTCTTCGCGACGTAATCGCGCGTCCCGACGATGAGCGCCGCATACGTCTCGGCGAGGTCGTCGTGCGGTTGGGTCGGCGCGTCCGGCAAACGATCGGTCGCGCGGCTCGGACCCGCCGACGCGACGATCCGCTCGACACCGTTCGGCGCCGGACGGACCGAGTGACGTGTTCGTGGATCGTGCAGTCGCGCGCGGAATACCTGCTCGAGCTCGATGTCGCAAACGAGGAGGTGCTCCTGGAACGGCGGCGCTTCGGCAATGACCGCACCGTCCGGCCCCACCACCATGCTCTCGCCGTCGAAGACCAGTTCATCCTGGCCGCCGACGAGATTGACGTAGCCGAGCGCGATGCCGTGATCCGACGCGCGCGTCGACAGCAGCGCGTGGCGCGCCCGCCACTTGCCCCTGTGAAACGGCGAAGCGTTGATGTTGATCACGACTTCGGCGCCCGCGCGGGAGAGCACGTCGAGCGGCCCACCCGGCAGCCAGATGTCCTCGCAGATCGTCACGCCGACCCACGCCCCGGCAATGCGCACGAGGAGCGTTCCACGGCCCGGCTTGAAGTAACGCAGCTCGTCGAATACGCCGTAATTGGGGAGACGCCGCTTGCGATACGTGCCCAGCCAGCGCCCCCCGTGCAACACGGCGGCCGCGTTGTGCAGGTCGGCGTCGCGTGCCGCAAAGCCGACGATGACCGCCATGTCGCGGGTGTCTGCAGCGAGTGCCTCGACCGCGCGGCGGTTCGCCGCTACGAACGAGGGACGAAGCAGCAGATCTTCGGGCGGATAGCCACAGATCGCGAGCTCGGGGAAGGCGAGGACATCGACGCCGAGAGCCTCGGCCTCGGCGATCCGCGCCGACATGCGGGCGACGTTTCCGTCGATGTCCCCCACGGTCGCATTGAATTGTGCGAGTCCCAACCGAAGACGGCTCATTTCCGCCCCTTCATGCCTCGCAGTCAGAGAATCCGGCGCGGGCAAGTTTGCCGGCCGCGCGAGCCGGGGCAAGCGGAACCGAGCCCGGACCGCGGCGGTAAAGGAACGCTTTCCGGTCGGCGTTGAGCCGCCCCCGTCCGGCCGGTATCTTTCGCCCCGCCGGCGAAACCCCGAGGAATTCCAGGAGAGGGGATGTTCCCAGAGCTCTTCCGCATCGGCGACTTCGTCGTCACCACGTTCGGCCTGATGATGGTGCTCTCGTTCTTCGCGGGCGCCTGGGTTCTCGGCCGGATGTACGATCGTTTCGGCTACCCCAAGGACCTCGCCTGGGACCTCATCGCCTGGATCGCCGTCGGCGGCATTGTCGGCGCCAAGGCGTATTACCTGGGACTGCACTGGCGCGACCTCGTGGCCAACCCGGCCGGCGAGATCTTCAGCCGCGGCGGCCTCGTCTGGTACGGCGGCCTCATCGGCGGCGTCGTGGCCTACTGGCTCCAGGTCCGGGCTCGCAAACTGCCGACCGCCCTCATGTTCGACGCGACCGCGCCGGCCCTCGCCGTCGCCTACGCCGTCGGGCGCCTCGGCTGTTTCCTCGTGGGCGACGACTACGGGAGATACACGGATTCCGCCCTGGGTATCGCGTTCCCCAAGGGATCGCCGCCGAGCTCCGCGGGATACCTCCGCAATCTCGGGGAGACCGTGCCCGCCCAGTTCGCCAACAGCGACATCGTGACCGTTCACCCGACCCAGCTGTACGAGATCGGGCTGGCGCTCATCATGTTCGCGATCCTTTGGAACGTCGGGAAGAAATTCCTGCCGCAGGGGCGTCTTTTCGCACTCTACATGATGCTCTACGGCTGCGAGCGGTTCGGCATCGAATTCGTCCGCGCCAAGAGTGACCGGCTGATGCTGGGCCTGTCCACCTCCCAGGTCGCGAGCATCCTCCTGATCCTGGCCGGTCTCTTCCTCTGGTGGAACCAGCGCTCGGCCGCGCCCGCTCCCGACGGTACGCAGCCGAGAGGAAAACGAACCCCCGCGAAGGCGGGCGCCGCCGGCTAGTCAGCGCTCGATCCGGACCACTCTCAGCGATTCCGTCGCGGCCCCCGACGCCAGATCCGTGACGGACAGGACCAGGGCGTGGAGCCCCTCGCCCAGATCGTCCAGCTTGAGGTTGATCGCCAAGACCGCCGGGCCCTCCTCGGGCGCGTTCGCGATCCAAGCCACCCGGGGCGGCTTACGCTCGGACGAGAGGCCCAGACGGCGCCCGAGCCACGAAAGAGCGCGCGCCGGGAACGCAGCGCGGTCTGCGTCACGGATCGACAACTCCACCTCGTAGCGCCGCAGGCCGTCCACGGCTCGGCCCAAGCCGACTACCTCGGCGTACAAGCCCACTTCATCGCCATGACGAAAGACCAGACTGCCCGCCGGCCGGAGCGCGGGGTCCGTGCGCGACTGTGGCGGCGCGTTGGCGGGGAAGGCCGCCGCGATCAGCGGGTCGGAAACGGACAGGTCGCCGTAAACGGGGACCTCGACCGCGTAGCGGGCTCGTGCGGCCATTCCCGATGCCGTATCCACTCCCTCGAGGCTGTAGATCCGGTCCCCCGGCGACACCAACACTTCCAGTCCGAAACTGGCCGTGTCGGCGCTGACCGGAGACGTCGACACGGTCTGTTCCAGTTCATCCAAAGTCTCACCATCCAGGAGCCAAAGTCCTGTCATGATGGAGGATGCACCGGTCGCCACGGAATCCATGACCATGCGTCCGTCAACCCGGAACACCACGGCGCCAGGGCCGGCCGGGATGCGCGTGACCTGGTGATCCAGCGCGATCAGCCGCCGAATCGTGCGCGGCGCGAAGCCGCTCCGGCTGCGCGGCTCTTCCAACGCCCAGGATTCGCCGGGCGGGGGCGTCGGCGCCGGCCCGCGCGACAACAGGTCCTCCTGCACAAACGCGAGCTGGTCAGGATCGAAGTGCTCGACCAGACTGCCTTCGCGATAGATCGTGCCCCACGTGCGCGTCCGGGCGGCGGGCACTCCGTAGCGGACGGTGATCTCCTCGAGGTCCTTGCCCCAGCGCGGCATGCCCGCGACCACCGGCGACATGGCCAGCACGCGCGACCAGACGCGTCTCGCGATGTGTTCCGCACGACGCTCGTTCCCGGGCGTCAGGTAAAGGGGATCGCTGTGGCGCCACAGCTTTGCTTCCGCGGCCGGCCGTGCTGCGTCCTCGAGGTCGCGGTAAACGCCGCGGTCCCGCGGTGACAGGATCCATTCCACGTCCTCGATGCCCCGGCGCTCCGCCGCATCCAGGCGGGCCAGTCCGGCATCGAACTCACGTTCCGCCGCGCTGTCGTCCGCGGCAGCGTGCAACGCGAAGCCGAGCAGGAGCGGGCCCCATACGGAGTCGGCCGAGAGCAATGCGTAGGTCCGGGCCGCCGATACGGCCTCCGCCGCCCGGTCATCCTCGACCAGGTAGCGCACGAGCGGCCCCGTCGTCTCCAGCCGATCGGCTTCGTAGCTGAATGCGTGCCGCAGGGCCTCGATGACCTCCCGCCGAGCTTCGGTCACCCGCGACGGCTCGGGCTCCGGCTCGGGCAGCCGGCCTTCGTCATAGGTCAGGCAAAAACGGCCGACGATCTCGTCGCAATCGCCGCCCTCGGACCCCCAGCGCAGAGGGGCTAGCGTTCGCGCAAGGCGCTCGAAGCGTGCCTCCGCCCGCCGCGCCGACTTCCGGATCGTATCGACCGAATCCGGCGGCAGCTGGGCAGCCGACAGCTGGAGTGCGACGGCGAGGAGTAGCGTCATCTTCGCGGCCTCGAGGCGTTTGGTCCGAATGTGTATACGCCGAACGTCAACAGTCGGTCGTTCCTTGACGTAAGAGGGTCCGGCCACTAGTCTTAAAAGCTATCGATGCGCCCTGGCAGCGCTCGAACGCCCGCGCCGCGTGTCGTCGCGGGCGTTGCCAT
>JBFJPA010000019.1:0-18656 GCA_041617355.1 Longimicrobiales bacterium | reverse complement strand
GTCATCGAGGCCGGCGGCGCGCAGCAGCTTGGCGCGGATCTGCTGGTTGAACGCCTCCCACTTCAGCTTCATCTGGTCGGGATCCGTCGCTCCTTCGAGGAAGCCCACCGGGATCTCGAATCCGCCTGCCCGACTCCGCCCGCCGCCGTAGAAGCGGCCGCGTGCGTCGGCGCCGAGCGCGTTCTTCAGGAACTGGTCGACGTCCATGGTCAGACGCGATGTGCGTACGCTGCCGACCACGACTTCGCGTTCGCCTTCGCCGAGCAGGATGCCGTACACGATGGCGGTCGTGACGTTGTCTTCCGTCAACAGGAAGTCCGTCGCTTGCGGAATCGCGTCCCGGTCGGCGAGTCGGAGGTACCCGACACCCGCGATGGAGTAGCCTTCGATGACGATGCGGTCCGTGAGTGCGATGCGGATGACGTCCATCGTGCCACGCGAACGCTGCACACGAAGGATCTTCTCGACCAACTCGGGATCGTGGAAGTGGCTGAGGTAGGCACCGGCCGCGTACTCCTCGGGGCCGGCCCGGATGAAGCCGTTCGTCTCGCTGCGCAGTGCGTGCATCAGCGCGGTCGCCAGGCTGACGTGCTCGCGGTTCGAGGCGTCGAGGCTGAGGATCTGATCGCTGCGTAGATAGTCGGCGAAGATCGTGGCGGCGGCGCCGACGGGCCTGATGTCCTCGTATTCGGCCTGGACGATGCCCTGGTTCGCGTGGTGGTCAATGATCGCGATGGCGGGCACGCCCGCCGCCTCGAAGCGGTCCGTCAGGCGAGTCGTCGTGCCCTGGTTGTCGATGAAAACGGCGCCATCGAATTCACCGAGCGGCAGCGCGTCGGTGTAACGCGTCACGACGATCTCGAGCACATGGACCAGGGCGAGGTTCTCCTGGTGGCTGATGCGACCCTCGTAGACGATCGTCGTCTCGATACCGAACCGCGCGGCGAGCGTTCGATACGCCATGGCTGCGCCGATGGCATCGGGGTCGGGGAAATCCTGGAGCGCGACGACGTGGCGTTCGTCGCGATGACGTTCGAGGAAATCGCGGAACGCCTGCGCGCGTGTGGCGTCGCCGAAATGACGAAGCTCGCCCGCGAGCTCGACGGTCGCTGGATCCGCACTGCCGGCCATGGGTCCTTCCCGGGGTTCACTCGTCGTCCCGATGCGCACGGGACCGCCCGATACTGTGGAAAAGCATACCGACGCCCGCCGGGCGGAGCCAGAGGCGAGCGCCATACGGCGCGGGATCGGATGGCGAAAGCCCATTGTCACAGCGTAGCTTGCGAGGGGTCGGATCCGCGCGCATCCTGTCGCAGTCCCGCACCGGGAGAGCCTCGATTTGACGATCGCGACCGTTGGGCTGCAGGCCGTGCAGCGGGCACATGCACGGCTTGCAGGAAACGTGCACCGGACGCCGCTGCTGACGTCGCGGACGCTCGGCGAGCTGACGGGTACGAGGATGTACCTGAAGGCGGAGTCGTTGCAGAAGACGGGTTCGTTCAAGGTTCGCGGCGTACTGAATCGGATCGCGGAGCTGAGTGCGGACGAGCGGGCGCGCGGCCTGATCGCGATCTCGGCCGGCAACCACGCGCAGGCGCTGGCGTGGGCCGCGGCGCGCGAGCGAATACCCTGTACCGTCGTCATGCCGGCCAAGGCGTCGCCGACGAAGGTCGCGGCGAGCCGGGCGTATGGCGCACAGGTCGTGTTGCACGGCGAGGTCAACGAAGCCTTCGCGAAAATGGAAGAACTGCGCGCGGAGCACGGCTTCGTTCTGGTGCACCCGTTCGCGGACGCGGCTGTCATCGCCGGTCAGGGAACGATCGGCCTCGAGATCGTGTCCGATCTGCCGGATGTCGAGCTCGTGCTGGTGCCCGTCGGTGGCGGCGGTCTGCTCTCGGGCGTGGCCGCGGCCGTGAAGGCGCTGCGGCCGAGTTGTCGCGTGATCGGCGTCGAGCCGGAGGGCGCGGCCGGCCTGAGTGCAGCGCTCGAGGCGGGCAGGGTCGTCACCTTGCCGTCGGTGTCGACGATCGCCGACGGTCTGGCGGCGCCCATGACGTCGGAGCTCGCGCTCGCACATGCGCAGCAGTTCGTCGATCAAGTGGTGACGGTCACCGAAGCCGCGATCGCCGATGCGCTGCTCGTGCTGCTGGAACGGGCCCGCCTCGTCGTCGAGCCGGCTGGCGCCGCGGGCCTGGCGGCACTGCTCTCCGGCGTCGTCCGGACGGCACCCGATACCATCACGGCGGTGCTGCTGAGTGGCGGAAACATCGACCTGCACAAACTCAAGGAATTGCTGCCATGACGAAATGGAACCGGTCATACGGACTCGTCTTCACGGTTGTCGCGCTGTCCGCGGCGTGCTCGTCCACGCGCGGCGGCGGCGAAGGTGTCGAGCGCATCTCGCCGAGCGGCGCGACCACGCTTGCGCCCTATACGCCTGCCGTACGGTCCGGCGGTTTCGTGTTCTTCTCGGGCGTCATCGGGATACGGTCGGGCGGACGCGGCCTGGCCGAGGGCGGCGTGCGGGGTGAGACCCGCCAGGCGCTGGAGAACCTGGAGAACAACATGCGTGCCGCCGATGTCCGGCGGGGCGACATTGTGAAGTGCACGGTCTTCCTCACGGACATTCGCGACTACGAAGCCATGAACGAGATCTACGGCGAGTTCTTCGGAGAGCGCCCGCCGGCTCGCTCAGCGGTCGGCGTCGCCGCCTTGCCGGCCGGCGCACGTGTCGAGATCGAATGTATTGCCAAGGCGAACGCGTGAGCACCGGACACGCCACCTGACGATGCAGCGACGATCGTTTCTCTACGGGTCCCCGCTTCTGCTCGCCGCGGCCGCGGCGTGCGCGGCTCCGCAGGCGACGCCGACGGTGCCGCAGCCCGACAGCGTCACGATCGAGCTGGCGGATCCGGACGCGGAGATCCTCTGGGACACGTGGGGCGTTCCACACATCTTCGCACGGGACGAGGCCTCTCTCTTCTATGCGTCCGGCTGGTCCCAGGCGAGGGCCCATGGCGACTTGCTGCTGCGGCTGTACGGCGAGGCGCGCGGACGAGCCGCGGAGTACTGGGGTGAAGAGTTCGCGGACGGCGATCGGTGGCTGCGGCTGAACGGCGTGCCGGCACGCGCGCGGGCATGGCTCACGGCTCAGCCAGTGCAGGCGCGGAGCTGGCTCGATGCGTTCGCGGCCGGGATCAACGCATATGCGACGGCGCACCCGGATTCGATCGCGGAATCGGCGCGCCGCGTGCTGCCCGTCGAGGCGACCGATGTGCTCGCCCACATGCAGCGCGTGTTGTTCTTCGAGTTCATTGCCTCGCGCAACGGCACCGAGGCGATGACGCGCGCCTGGCGCCTCGGCCAGGCCGTGCCGCAGCCGGAACCGGCGGGCGGCTCGAACGGCTGGGCCATCGCGCCGGCCCGCAGCGCATCGGGCCACGCCCTGTTGCTGGCCAACCCGCACCTGCCGTGGAACGGTCCGTTCACGTGGTTCGAAATGCAGCTCGTCGGCGCGGGCCTGAACGTGACGGGCGCCGCGCTCGTCGGATTCCCGCTCCCGGGCATCGCGTTCAACGATCGGCTCGGCTGGACGCACACGGTCAATACGATCGACGCGATGGACATCTTCGAGCTCGTGCCGGCCGCGGGTGGCTATCAGTGGGACGGCAGCCCGCGCGCGTTCGACGCGCACGAGGAGACGCTATGGATTCGCCGGCCCGATGGCACGCGCTTCGAAGAGCGCATGCTCGTGCGCGCATCACTGCACGGCCCGATCATCGCCGAGCGGCCGGACGGCCGCAAACTCGCCCTCCGCGTGGCCGGCCTGGACCGCTCCCAGCTCATCACGCAGACCTGGAGCATGCTGGCAGCCAGCAACGTGCGCGAGTTCGAAGCCGCGCTCGGCATGATGCAACTGCCGCTGTTCAGCGTGATTTACGCCGATGCCGATGGCCATATCCTGCACCATTCGGGTGGGGCCGTCCCGATCCGGCCGCGCGGCGCGTGGCGGGACTGGACGGGTGTCGTCCCTGGCGATGCATCGTCGTGGCTGTGGACGCGCACACATCCGTACCGCGAGCTGCCGCGCCTGCTCGATCCCGGCAGCGGCTACGTGCAGAACGCCAATGAGCCACCATGGACGACGACGCTGCCGATCGTGCTCCGGCCCGACAACTACCCCGCGTACATGGCGCCGCCGCCGCGCATGTCCTTCCGCGCACAGCAGTCCGCGCGCATGCTGCACGAGGACCTGTCCATCTCCTTCGAGGAGATGATCGGCTACAAGCACTCGACGCGGGTCGCGCTGGCCGACCACTTCCTCGAAGATGCCATCCTCGCCATCCGTGCCGACGGCAACGGCATCGCCCGCCGCGCGGCCGGCGTTCTCGAGCGCTGGGACCGCACCACCAATGCGGAGAGCGCCGGCGGCATTCTGTTTCAGGCGTTCTGGCGCGAGCTGCAGGCAGCATCGGGCGGCGATCCCTTCGAGGTCTCGTGGCAGCCGCAGTCCCCGCTCGGAACACCGGACGGATTGAAGAACCCGTCGCTCGCCGTGATCGCTCTCACGACAGCCGCCGCCGAGGTCGAGGCCCGCTACGGCACGCTCGATGTGCCGTGGGGCAACGTGAATCGGTTGCGCTTGCACGACATCGATCTGCCCGGCAACGGCGGGCCCGGCTCGCTGGGCGTGTTCCGCGTCACCGACTTCGGCGATGGCGATGGCGGTGCGAGACAGGCCCTCGGCGGCGACTCCTTCGTCGCGGCCGTCGAGTTCGGCCCCGAGGTCCGCGCCATGACGCTGCTCGCCTATGGCAATGCGACCCAGCGCGGATCGAAATATCGAGGGGACCAGCTCCGGCTCTACGCCGGCAAGCGGCTGCGGCCGGCCTGGCGGACGCGGGCGGACATCGAGGCGAACCTCGCCGCGCGCGAGCGGTTGGGCGTGCGCTAACCTTCGTAGACCGTGGCCCGCCGCAGGGCCTTACCTTCCAGATCTTCCGGAACCGCGACATCGAACGCGGCGATCGCGCGGAACCCATTGCCGTCGAAATACGTGCGGCCTGCGTCCGCGACGAGCAACCGTGCACCGTTCTGACGCGCGGCCTCGAGCACCGCGCGCTCCGTCGGCGCACTGCTTCGATCGTAGCCGAGGTCGCCACACAAGACGACGTCCCACGTTCCCACGGCTGTCGGCATCGCGGTAAGGTCTCGCTCCAGCGTCGTCACGCGCAGCCCCTGCGCGGCCGCCGCGAGCCGCGTCACCGCGAGTGCCCACGGGTCGATGTCGTTCGCCACGACCTCCGACGCGCCCGCGAAAGCACACGCCAGCGCCACTACACCTCCACCCGTACCGAAGTCCAGCACGCGGCGGCCACGCACGCGATCGGGCGAATCGAGGATGACGCGGGCAAGCGCCTGGCCACCGGCCCAGGGATACGCCCAGAACGGCGATGGCAACGTGCCGTGGGCGGCACGCTCGGCTGCATCCCATACCTCGACGAGGGAACGCGCGTGAAACGTCAGCAATTCGGGACAGAGCGGAGTGGGCTGGAGCGGCGCGGTCGTCGCGAGAAGCGCGAGCAACGTGGCGTCGTCTGGAACGGCCAGGGGCGTCGCGTACGGATCAGGCACCGGCTCGGCCGCCTCGCTCGTGCAGGCCGCCCGCGATCCACCGCGCCGCCGCCATGATCGTCAACGAAGGATCGACCGACACGGACCCAGGCAGGGCTGCACCATCGGCCACGTACAGCCCCGGTATCCGGTGAGACTCGCCGCTCGGAGCCGCGAACGAGTCCGCAGGATCCGCCCCCATCGGCGCCGTGCCGAGCAGGTGACTGCCCGCACAGAACTGCGCGTTGGGCTCGACCGATCGCGCGTCGATGCGTGCGATGTCCGCTTCACTCCGAACGACGGTGCCGTACACGTCCGGAATCCACACTTCCTGCGCGCCCGCGGCGAGAAAGATGCGGCTGGCGTTCTTCAGATAGTCGACCGCCTTCCGAACATCATCACCACGCAGCCGGAACGACGTGCGACGGATGCCATCGTCATCGAGAAAGACGCGGCCCGGATGGTCTTCGTCGATCACCGACATCACCGAGCCCAGCCGGCCCAGCTTGCGCATCCGTTCCGTGTGGTCCGCCCCAATGCCCGGCAGCATGACGGCCGCGATGCCGGGCGACTGGTGATTACACAGCATGATGTAGCCACCGCCCACGTACCGTCCCGCGGCATCACGCTGCGTCTCTCGCCACTCGTGCACGACGTAGGCACATGGAATACCCGTCATGTTGTCGATGGGACGGCCGAAATCCGCCCACACGAAGAAGTGTGGATTGATGTAGAACCGGCGGCCGACCACGGGGTCCTCGACGTTGCGCAGCAGGAACTCCGCGCTGCCCAGCGCGCCGCCCGCGAGCACGACGTGATCCGCTTCGATGCGGAACGTGCCCCGCGACTCGCCCCGGGCCCGGTCGACGAACACGCCGGCGACACCGGCCGCGCGGCCGTCCCGCAGCAACAGCTCCTCGGCGCGGGCATCACTGTAGACGCGGCCGCCCGCATGCGAGACCCGCGGGATCGTCGTGATCAACTGCGACGTCTTGCGGTTGTACGCACAGCCGAATTGCGTCCAGCCGCAAGCCACGCAGTCCACGCGCGCCGTCGGCACCGCCTCGCCGTGAACGCCGAGCGCATCGCAGCCCGCGCGTACCAGCCGGTTGTTCTCGTTGAAGAGCTTCTCTTCCGCGACATGGATGCCCAGCTCCGCCTCGATCGCCTCGAAGTGGGGATCGAGCACGGCCGGCGTCATCCACTCGAGGCCTGACTCGACTCGCCAACGTTCGAGCCGGTCGTGCGGCGTCCGGATCGAGTCACCCCAGTAATGGACCGTGCTGCCACCGACGGCCTGCGCATAGTTCAAGAAAACCGCGTTGTCCACCGTCGAGTCGAGGCCGCGCCGGCCGTTGAAGTCGGCCATCGCGTCTTCCTCGCGCTGCGTGAAATCCTCCGCACGGTAGAAGCCGCCCCGATCCACCATCACGACATCCCAGCCACGCTCAGCCAGATACGCCGCGAGCGTGCCGCCGCCCGCACCGGTCCCCACGACGACCACGTCCGCGCGATCGGATGTCGCGCCGCGCCGCTTGCTTCCTTCGATGATCACGTGACCTCGCCGAAATCCACCGGATACACCGCGATCTGCACGCGCTCCGGCCACGGCCCCTGGAATCCCGTCAGGCCTCGTGTCGAATCCGAGATGTAGGCGAAGTATTCGACGAACCCCCTCAGCGCCTGGAACGCTCCCCGTCGCAGCGTGAACCGGCTCGTCGACCAGCCCGCCAGGTAGCGACGTCGCGCGGCCGCATCCAGCGCCGTGAAGCGCCGCACTCGACCACCCAGGAACGTGAGGTGCTCGATCAGCCCCAGCACCGTGCGCATGTCGCTCAGCATCGGCTCGCCCGCGACCGCCAGCTCCGCATCCACGCGCTTCGCCACCTCACCGGGCGCGACCGGCACGTCCACCAGCAGTGCCTCCGCCGCCGCACGCAGGACCGCGTACTCCTTCGGCGACAACACCGCGAGCGTCACACCGTCTTCGGCTGCGTGCGGGTAGTCGGCGGCACAACCCGCGGGCAACACGGACGCCAGCGCGACCGCGCTCATGCCGCCGGCCGTGCCGCGCAGAAAGCCGCGCCGGGAGAGTTGCGGCGAGTCGGGGAAGATTCGATCTAGAGGGTGCATCGGCTTATCGGCACTGAAGTTATGACGTCGACCGGCGTGCCGGCAAGGCGCCTCCCTCGCCGCCCGCCCCGCGCGGGTTGACCGTGCCGGCTTTTCATATAAGAATCTATGGGGAAGAAACTCATGGGAGACGCCATGTCCGACTCACTCGAGCTCATTCGCGGCACCCTCGACGTGCTCGTGCTCACTGCCCTGGCTCGCGAGCCCATGCACGGCTACGGCATCACCCGCTGGATCCGCGATCGGACGAACAACGTGCTCGGGGTCGAGGACGCGGCGCTGTACCAGGCGCTGCACCGGCTCGAGCGGCGCGATTGGGTGGAGTCGGAGTGGGGCGTCTCGGAAAATAACCGGCGCGCCAAGTACTACCAGCTGACGGCGCGCGGGCGTAAGGCACTGAAATCGGCGGACGCGGACTTTCGCCGCTACGCCGCGGCCGTGATCCGCGTGTTGGACGCCGAGACGACCTGAAGGGGAGCGACGCGATGTCCAGGATTCCGGGAATCCGGCGGTTGCTGCGCGTGCCTCGACGAGGGGACGAGCAGGCGGATCGGGATGTCGATGCGGAGATCGCGTTCCATCTGGAGATGCGTGCGCGGGAGCTGGAAGCGGCAGGGGTCGGTGCGGAGGAGGCGAGGCGGCAGGCGGAGCGGGAGTTCGGCGATGTGGCGCGAGCGCGGGCGGCGCTGCGAGTGGACACGCGCGCCGTGGTGCGGCGGACGAGGTGGCGTCAGGCGCTCGACGACTTGAAGCACGATGTGCGGTATGCGCTGCGCACGCTGCGCAGGAATCCGGTGTTCACGGTCGTCGCGGTCGCGACGCTGGCGCTCGGGATCGGTGCGAACACGGCGGTCTTCAGTCTGGTCAATGCGGTGCTCCTGCGTCCCTTGCCGTATGCGGCGCCCAACGAGTTGGTCCGGCTGTACGAGACGATGCCGCCGGAGGTGCCGCGCAGCGTGGTGTCGCGGGGCACGTACGTGGACTGGCGCGAACAGGCGCGCTCGTACACGGAGATCGCCTCGTACATGCTCGATTTCGGATATGGCGTGACGGGGAACGGCGAGCCCGTGCAAGCGACGGGGTCGCAGGCGGCACCGTCCCTGTTTCGTGTGCTGGGTGTGGAGCCGTTGCTGGGTCGCACCTTTCTGGATTCGGAGGGCGAGCCGGGTGGCGGCGATGTCGTGCTGTTGAGCTACGGTTTCTGGCAAAGCCGGTTCGGTGGTCGGCGGGACGTGGTCGGGCAGACGCTGATCGTGGATGGAACGACGGTGATGGTCGTGGGCGTGATGCCGGCCGGCTTCGACTTCCCGTCGCGGCAGACGGAGCTGTGGTTTCCGATCGTGGCGCAGCCGTCGGACCGGGAATCGCGCCGTGCGCACATGTTGCACGTGATCGGCCGGCTGGCGCCGGGCGCGAGCGTGGAGAGCGCGAGAGCCGAGCTACGCGCGATCGGCGAGCGGCAACGCCAGGTCTACCCGGAGGCTTACGAGAGGTACGGCACGGACGTCTTTCCGTTGCGCGCGGACATTGTGCGCACTGTGCGCTCCGGTTTGCTGGTTCTGCTCGCGGCCGTGGGACTGGTGCTGCTGATCGCGTCCGTGAATGTCGCGAATCTGTTGCTGGCCCGCGCGTTTTCGCGGGAGCGCGAGGTCTCCGTGCGCGCCGCCCTCGGCGCGGGGCGAGGCCGGCTGATTCGTCAGCTGCTGGCGGAAGGCACGGTGCTGGCCGCGCTCGGTGGCGGAGTCGGACTGGTGATGGCCGCGGCGGCGATTCGCCTGCTCGTCGTACTGGATCCGGGTGACATCCCGTTGCTGGCCGAGACTCGCCTGGATGGAGGCGTGCTGCTGTTCGCGTCGGCGATCACGTTGGGGACGGTCTTGCTGTTCGCGCTCGTGCCGGCGTTGCGTGTGACACGCGCGGACTTGCACGCAGGGCTGCGGGATGGCCGCGGACCGTCGGACGGCCTGGCGCGGCATCGTGGCCTCCGCAGCGGCCTGCTCGTGACGGAAGTCGCGCTTTCCGTCGTCCTCGTGGTGAGTGCGGGGTTGTTGCTGCGAAGCTTCGCGAAGCTGCAGGCCGTCGACCCCGGCTTCGACACGGCGAACGTTCTCACGGCATCGCTCAACTTGCCCACGCCGGCGTACAGCGAGCCGGAACGGCAGAAGATGTTCTACCGCGACCTCGTGGATCGGCTGGCCTCGCTTCCGGGCGTCGTGTCGGTGGGTGCGACCACGGAACCGCCCATTGTCGGCTTCGCGATGACACGCACCATCGCGGTCGAGGGGTACCGTTTCGCGACCGGAGAGCGGAACGATCTCGCCTTCCACGCCGTGACACCAGACTATTTCGCGACCATGGGAATGTCGCTGCAGTCCGGACGGGCGTTCACCGACGCCGACCGCGCTGGCGCGCTTCCCGTCATCGTTGTCAACGAGTCGATGGCGCGCCGTTTCTGGCCGAACGCCGATCCCATCGGCAGGCGGGTTCGCTTCGAGGAGGATGGCCCCTGGCACGAGGTCGTCGGTCTGGTCGCGGACACGCACCACGACGGCCTGGATCGCGAGCCGCCTGCGCTCATCTACGCACCGTTCGCCCAGAAAGACTGGCGCTGGTTGACGTGGATGACCGTGATGGTGCGGACCGAGGCCGAGCCGCTCGCACTGACACGCGCCGTGCAGCGCGAGATCTGGGCGTTGGATGCCAGCCTTCCCGTTCAGTCGTTCTCGACGCTCGACCGGATCTATGCCGAATCCGTCGCTCGCCGTCGCTTCAACACGCTGCTGCTCGGTTCGTTCGCCGCGCTGGCGCTCGCACTCGGCGCCGTCGGCGTCTACGGCGTCATCGGATACACCGTCGCGCAGCGCTCGCGCGAAATCGGAATCCGCATGGCGCTCGGCGCCCGCGCCCGCTCCGTCGTGGCCGACATTGTCGGGGGCGGGCTGCGCCTCGCCCTGACCGGAACGGTGCTCGGCGTGTTGGCCGCGCTGGCGGCGAGCCGGCTCCTTTCCGGGCTCCTGTTCGGTGTGGCCGCGACCGACCCCGTGACCTTCGCAGCGGCGCCCTTCGTCATCCTCGCGGTGGCCGTCGTCTCGGCCTGGTTACCGGCCCGCCGCGCCGCTCGTGTGGAGCCGTTGACGGTGCTGCGCGACGGCTGAGCCCCGACTCGCTTGTCCGTCGGCGAGCCGGCCCCTACCTTGCCGACCCTTGGCGGCGGCCTGTCCAAGTCCGTCCATCGAAGCGACTTCCACGCGCCGCGGCCGGCGAGGCCCGGGCCGCGTCCCGACCCGACGAGACCGTGCGCGCGATTCGATTCCATTACCGGCCAGTCCGTTACCTGCTCACGCGCGCCCTGTCCGGCCGGTGGCCCGCGATCGCATGGAGTCCGCTGGGCTGCGTCCAGCTCGATGACGTCTCGCCGCCCCGTTTGCCCGGCCCCGAGTGGGTTCGCGTCGCAACCTCGGTGAGCGGCATCTGTGGCAGTGACCTTTCGGCCGTCACGGCACACGACTCGTTCACGCTCGAGCCCTTTGGCGCGTTCCCGTTCACGTTCGGCCATGAGAACGTCGGCGTCATCGCCGAAGTCGGCGACGCGGTGGCGGACTGGGCGGTGGGCGAGCGCGTCGTCGTCTCCCCCATGCTCTCGTGCAGGCAGCGGGGCATCGACCCGATGTGCTCGGCATGCCGTTCGCGAGACTACGGTCTGTGCACGCGGACCCGCGACGGCGTGACCGGCGGCGGCCCCATGATCGGGTACTCGCCGGGCACGGGGGGCGGCTGGTCCGACGAATTCGTGGCGCACCGGACGCAACTGTTTCGCCCGGGCGCCCTGTCCGACGACGTCGCCGTGCTCACGGACCCGCTGGCATCGGCATTGCGGCCCGTCCTTTTGCACCCGCCCGCCGACGGTGATTCCGTTCTGGTCATCGGCGCCGGCACCATCGGGTTGCTCACGGTCGCGGCCCTGCGAGCGACCGGGTGGGATGGCCCCCTGGCCGTGCTAGGCCGACACGCCGCGCAGGCCGAGCTTGCCCGGAAGGCCGGTGCCACGGCCGTTTTCCGGAGCCGCGACGCCCTGTACGAATGGGCGGGCTCGCAGCCGGGCGCGACCCGATACAGGCCCACGCTGGCCGGGCCGTTCGTCGAGGGCGGGCCGTCCCTCGTCTTCGACACGGTCGGCTCGGCCGGTACCTTCCAGGACGCGTTGTCGCTCACGCGCGGCAGCGGACGGATCGTCCTGGTCGGTGGCGCGGCCCGCGCCAAGCTCGACCTGACGCGGCTTTGGTATCGCCACCTCACGGTGGCCGGTATCTTTGCGTACGGTCCGGTACCGTGGCGCGGCGGCGAGTGCGACGTGTACGAGGCGACGCTGGATCTGCTCCAATCGGAGGACCGATTCGCGTCGCTCGGGCTAGTGACTCATACGTTTGCGATCCGCGACTTTCGCTCGGCTCTGGCCGTGGCTCTCGACAAGGGCAGGACCGGCTCCATCAAGGTCGTGTTCCGCCCGCGCGACTGAGGCACTGGTCTGCGCATAACCAGCAAGGGAGATCGAATGGCAGCACGCAGCGGCATACTCTCGCACGGTGAAGACGGCCACGCGCCGGGCGCCGCCGGGGTCGGCGTCTCATCGCTCGCGGAGTTCACGCGGGATCCGTTCAACGGGTTCTTCGAGGGTCGAAGCATCGACGAAGTGGTCGAGCCCGGCTCGTTGCTGGATACGGGCAACGTGCGCCGCTGGTTCGAGTTGTTTTCGGCGGGCCTGCCGCATTCGCTGTACACGTACCAGCTGCCGCTCTCCCAGGCGACGGGACCGGAGACGGAGGTCCTGGGTCACCCGCTGGTGATGTTCTCGACGTACAGCTACATGGGGCTGGTCGGGCATCCGCGCATTGCGGCGGCGGTGCACGCGGCGGTCGAGCGATTCGGCACGTCGACGGGCGGCGTCCGTCTGCTGACCGGCACGAATGAGCTGCACCACGCGCTGGAAATCGAGTTGGCGGATTTCCTCGGCCAACCGGCCGCCGCGACGTTCGCGTCCGGTTACGATGCCAACATTGCGGCGATCACGTCGCTCTTCGGACCGGGCGATGTCGCGATCCTCGACCAGTACGCGCACCAGAGCATTCACGACGGCGTGCGCATGGCGGGCTGCGAGACGCGCCGTTTCCGTCACAACGATCTGGAGGACCTGGAGCGGCGTCTGCGGCAGGCGCGGCATCGCGGCGCACGCCGCATCCTGATCGCCGTGGATTCGGTGTTCTCGATGGATGGCGACCAGGCACCCATCGCGGATCTGATCGAAGTGAAGCGCAAACACGGCGCGTTCCTGCTCGTCGACGAGGCACACGCCATTGGCGCCATCGGCGCCACCGGCCGTGGCGTTTGTGAAGAACAGAACATCGACCCCAATGGCATCGACATCGTCACGGGATCGCTGTCCAAGGGGATTCCATCCTCGGGCGGTTTCGTGGCCGGTTCCGAGGGTCTCAAGATCTACATCCAGCACGGTTCCGCGCCGTACATCTTCTCGGCCGCGATGACGCCCGCGAACGCCGCCGCCTCCCTCGAAGCGATCCGCATCATGCGGGACGAGCCGGATCACATCGAGCGTCTGCGCCACAACACGCGGGTCTTGCGGGAAGGCCTCGCCCGGTTGGGCTTCGACACGGGCCGCTCGACTACGCCCGTCGTGCCGCTGCTGCTCGGCGACGAGTGGCGCGCCTACCGCTGGGCCCGTCACATGCTCGAGAAGGGGATCTTCGTTTCGGCCGTCGTTTATCCGGCCGTCTCGCCCGGCCAGGCGCGGCTCCGCCTCTGCGCCACGGCGGCCCACCGCGCCGAACACTTCGAGCGTCTCTTCAGTGCGCTCGAAGAGTGCAGGGCCTCGGAACAGACCTAGACCCTCGACCCCAGGGCCGAGGGAAGACGGCGGCGGCGAGCAACGGAGCGAAAAACGAGCAACGAATTCCCGTACCCAACCAAACGGCCCCGGCGATCAACGATCGCCGGGGCCGTCGTGCGTCCCGTGCCCGTGCACGCACGCGCGCGCCAGGCCCCGTGAACGTTCCCTGCCCTTGCCCGCGTCCCGCGTCGTGCCGCGAAACGTCAGTTCGCGGCCACGACGTTGATCTTCGCCTCGGCCTGCACGCTGCCGGCGCTCAGCCGGATGCAGCTCGAGCCGACGGAGACGCCGGTCACGACGAAGCGGTCGCGCGGCTCGTACTCGAGCCGGGTCGGGTCGGGCGCCACGGTGACACGGGCATCACAGGCCGTTGCCGTCACGACCTCGTTCGTGGGCTCGCCGTTCCGGTTCACGGCGATGGCGGTCACCTTCGTCGTGCTGCCGACGCGGACGTTCGCGACCGACGGATTCAAACGGAACCGGTCGGTGCTGTCGCGGCCTTCGGACAACGGGTTGTCATCGCAAGCGGCGAAGGCGAAGACCGCCAGCAACCCAGCGAGCGTCGATGCGACTCGTGCCTTCACGGCGTCTCTCCTTGCTGCGCCCCGTGCGGGGCGGATTGTCGCGTCATTGACCCGGCGGGCGGATGCGCACGCCGAGTCGGATCAGGTCATCGATCGCGTCTGCACCCACGCGCCGATCCCAATCGGGCAGCGTGGCCTGCAGTGGATCGGTCGAGAAGATCAGTCGGTAGTCACCGAGCCGCGTCTCGTCGACGAAGAGGTACGTGTAACCAGACGCGATCGTGTAGTACCAGATCTCGTACGGCGACGACCCATCCCGCGAGACGGGCCGCTGGAACCGGCTGGTCGGTTCGCCACGCAGCAGATAGACGCGACCCCGGTCGGTCTCCCACGCCGCGCGCCCGGCCTTTTCGCCGAACCGCTCACTCACGACGCGCACACGCTCGAGATACTCGTCGAGCACGTTCGGCGGCTTGCTCGCGCCGGGTGGTGTCGGCTCGACACCGAAGAACTCGGCCAGGAAGCGCCGTTTCCCCTCCGGCGCCAACCGCTCGTACCTCGAGCGGTCGCGCGAATCCAGCAACACCACCACCGGCGCGAACAGGTCGCGTAGTTGTGATTCCGTCAGCGCTGCGAACCAGCCGCCCCGTGGACCGGCGGCGAGCGCGGCACTGACCATGCGGAACGATTCCGCCCGCGTGATGGTCGTGTCGCCCATCTCGATGCGGGTCTCGAACCGATAGTCGCCCGGCGCGAGACCCTCGAGCGAGAGGTTGCCGGCGACCGGAAAACTCACGGCCACTCCATCCAGCCGCTGCAGGACCACCTCGTGGACGATCCGGCCATCGGCGCGCCGGATCGCGCCCATCACGCGTCCGTCGATCCGGCCGCCGTGGTTCTCGGGGTACAGCTCGACGTAATACGCCAGGTTCGGTGCGGATTCGGCGACGACGGTCTCCGACATGACCTGAACGCCGAGATCGCCGCGCCGCAGCGTCCACGCCGCCGTGCTGTCCACATCTCCGATCCAGCCGGTGCGCGCGCCGAGGACGAGGTCGGACACGGCGGTCTTCGGCAAGCTGGACACGCGGACCGTCGTCGTGCGCTTCAGCTGCGTGTGACCTTCCGGCCGAACGGATACTTCGACGGTGTACGCTGCTGGCTTGACGGCGAACTGGAACGTTTCCAGCGCGGCCTGTGCTTCACCGTCGCGCGGCGGCGGGCATTGGCCCGTCCACTCGTTGTGCACGAGCGTCGCGCCCGTGCTGTCCCGCACGGCGAGTGTCGCGACATACGCGCATTGCGCGCCGGTACCGAGCAAGTCGCCATCGACACGGAAGAAACCGTCGACCACCGTCACGTCGGGCGGCAGCCAGGTGCGGAACAGGCGGACCTGCGGGCCCTGGGCCGATATCGACCCGGGCACGAGCGCGAGGGCGACCGCCGCGAGAATCGTTCGAAACCTCATGAATCCGTAGGGGCTGGACGGCGCAGACCGCCGTCCAGCCCGCATTCAGGCTCAGCGCCAGGCGAATCCGACGGTGATTACGTTGCGACCGCCGAGCACACCGAAGTGACGGTACGCATAATCCGCACGGGCCTCGTACCCTGCGAAACGGTAGGCGATGCCGCCGCCGAGCGTGAGGCCGTCCAGGCCCACGTTGTCGACAGAGGTCGCCGCACTGCCGAAGTCCGCCTCCTCCCGGTCGGACAGGTAGTTGTCCGGCTGGTACGCGTAACTGCCGCGAAGCGCCGTCGTCAGCCCCGTATCGGCGGGCCGCCACTCGAACTCACTGGCGAAGCCGAAGCTCGGGTCACTGTTGTAGAACTCGTTGAACTCGCCGAGCAGCGACAGCCGGTTCGTCGAGGACGACAGCACGTCGTAGGCGAGGCCCACGCGGAACACGACGGGCAGCGGGAAACTCGCGGCCTCGAACCGGGCCGGCGACGGGTCCACCGACTGCACCGGGAAGTCCGGGTCCTCACTCTGCGGGAACGCGCTGAAGTCGAGACCGCTGCCCGCATGCTTCAGCGTCGTGCCCAGGTTCTGGATCACGAACGACATCGAGATCGGCTTGCCCGCCAGCTCGGTGTGGAAATTGGTGCCGATGTCGGCGGCGAAACCGAACGCGCTCGTCTGGCCGAGCTGGTCCGAGATCAGCTTGAGCGTGAAGCCGCCGCTGAACCGGTCGATGAAGGAATGCGCAAAGCTGAGCCCGACGACGGTCTCCGAAACGGCGTAGGTCAGCTCGCTCGCGTTGTCCTCGTCGATCTCGGTGTACACCGGCTGATCCGAGAAGCCGAAGTTCGCGATGGACAGGCCGAAGCCGTACTCACCGCCACGGATGGGCAGCGCGAACCCTGCCCACAGGTAATTCGTGTCCGCGAAGTAGGGCATGATCGTGAAGCGCGCTTCCATGCCTTCCATGAGCGGCACGTTCGCCGGGTTGTAGTAGAGCGCCTCGACGTCGCGTGAGAGAGCGGAGAACGCGGGACCCAGCGCCATGCCGCGCGCGCCCGCGCCCATCAGCAGGAACTCCGCCGACGTCGTCCCGACACCGCTATTCTGCTTGCCGGGCTGGATCGTGTTGTCCGGGTTCTGGGCGTTCGCCGCGCCGGTCGCCACGACCCCGAGGGCCAGCGCCAGTGCGCTGCTGCGAATGAACCTCATGTGATTCGCCTCCTCGGTTTAACGGGCGAAGCCCGAGTTGACCACAGTGAATTTGCCAATGTGGGATCGGCCGTCCGGCGTCGACACGTGGTAGAAGTAGACGCCGCTCGCGACGAACTGATTCGTGCGATTGCGCACGTTCCAGGTCGCCGACGCACCGCCACTCGGGTCATCGTGATTCACGACTGCCACCAGCACGCCGCTCATGCTGTAGATGCGGATGGTCGCCTGCGGTGGCATGTTGACGAACTTGATCTGCTTCGATGCCGGGCTCAGGTCGTACTGGCTGACGGCATAATACGGATCCGGCACCGTGTGGATCAGGGACAGATCCGAGTCGCCCACGAACTGCGTCGGATCGTTCACGCGGAACACGAAGCGCAGCCCCGGAATGAGCGGCGGCCGGTCCTGCGACGTGAACGTGTAGCTGTTCGGCTCGGCGCCGTTGAAGTCCTGCGAGCGGACGAAACCGGAATACGTACGCAGCGTCCACTTCGTGCCGTTCGCCGGCAGCCGGCTCAGCTGGAAGATGTAGCGCTCGCCGTTGATGTAGAGGCCGAAGCCCTGGCCGGTCGATGCCATGGTGCCCGCGGCGAGGCCGGACGTGCTGACCGGCTGGATGCGCGGAGCGTTCTCGAGCGTAATGCGTCGCGCCGGATCGTCCGCATGGCCACAGAAGCCGAGGCCCTCCATCAGCGGACTGACGTTGTTGATGTAGTTGAAGTCGTTCCAGTCGATCATGCCGTTGCCGTTGGCGTCCGTGTTGAGGAAGCCGAAGCTGGCCTGGACGTTGGGCTTGAAAATGACTGGGACGTTGTGCGTGACATCGCGGAACGTGGCCGTGTTGTTGTTCCACGTCATCTCCACGTCTGCGGCCCGGCCGAGGAACGCGTAGCCGTACCCGAAGCACTGCATTTGGCCGGACGTGGGGTACGTGGAGCCGTTGGGCGTGGTCGGCGTATGGTGGATCGGCGCCCACACGGAGTCCACGCCCTCGAGGCGGCCGACCCGAATGAGGCGCGTCGGGTGCGGCGTCGCCTCGTTCGCGCCGCTGAACCAGCGCGAGCCGCCGGCCACGAGCCGACTCGGGTGACCGGCCACGCCCTGACGCCGGTTGCCCTGCCCTTCGAACGCACTGTAGCGGATGTACTCGAGGAACTCACCCTGCACGGCGGCGTCGAAGTTGATCCGACCGGCTGGGATGTTGAATTGCTGCGAGGCCTCGGCGTCGGCCGGGACGGCCGCCTTGCCCAGGACGAACTGGGTCTCGCTTGGCTCGCCGAACGCGTTCCACGTCGGCGTCCAACCGTCGATCATCGTACGTGTGCGATTGCCGTCCCGATCGAAGGTCATATACAGCTTCCAGCACGAGCCGAGCGCACTCTCGCCCGCAGGGCAACCACCCTGCACGAAGTTGTCGCCGACAACGCTGTCGATGGTCGCCGTCAGCTGGAACTTCGGCAGCAGCCGCTGCACGAGCGGAATGAACGTGCCTTCCGCCGTGTTCGTCGGCGGCATCTTGCCGCTGAAGATGCCCGTGTTCGGGTCGATGCTCGGCACGGGTGCCGTCGGATCCAGCGCCTGCCCGTTATCGCCGGCCAGGAACGATTCGAAGCTCGCGACCTGCAGGTTCGGCGCGTTCTTGCGCGGAATCGTCGACTGCGACGGACCGGCCGACTCGAGGGACGGCGGGCCGGATGCGAGGCTGTTGATGTCGAATGCGGTGACACGGTAGAAGTATTGGAACCCGTTGCGCGCCGCGTTGTCGATGAATGCGAACGGGATGCCCGTGTCGGACAGCGGGCGGGCCCTG
>JBFJPA010000018.1:0-18710 GCA_041617355.1 Longimicrobiales bacterium | reverse complement strand
TGCGTCCGCCCGGACGAAGCGCGCCCCGCCGGCGCCCTCTACGGTGGCCACCTCGCCCGCGTGCCTGAGGGCAGCCGGCATCGAATCCACACCGATCGCATCCGCGCCGGCCTTGGCGGCCTCGATCGTAAACGTGCCCATGCCGCAGCCGAGGTCGAGCAAGCGCCGTCCACGGAGTTCGGGTAGAAGCGAGAATACGTTGGCGAGGCGCTGACGGGCGAACCGGTTGCGACGCCGGTAGCGGGTCGCGAGGTCGGCGAAATAGGCGTCATCGTATCGATCGACGACGTCGTACGCGGTCTTGCCGCTCACGCTGGCTCCGCTCTCCGCCGGCGCAGCAGCGTTCCGCCAACGCCCACACCCACCAGCAACAGCAACACGGCCGTCGAGACCGCCGCCGACGCGCCGAGAATCGGGCTGCGGTACGTGAAGACGACGTCGTGCGTGCCGGCGGGTACGGGTAACGCGCGGAACGTGTAATTCGCGCGCAACAGCGGGACCGGTTGACCGTCGACCTCGGCGTGCCACGCCGGATAGAAGTTCTCACTCACGACGAGGAGCGCCGGGCGGTCGGTCTCGACACGCAGCGTGTAGCCGTCCGGCCGCCGCTCGCCGTGGGTGACGTTCCCTGTCGGGTCGGGTTCGATGGTGACACCGGCCGGCAACGGCTCCGGCAACACGACGGTACCGTACACGTCGAAGTCGGAGGCGAGCATACGGCCAACGGCGCGCTCGTCGGACACCACCTCGAAGCGGCCGACCAGGTACGCGCGTGGCAACACACCGAACCGCCGATACACGACGGAGCGGCTGCCGACGAAGACCTCCTCGAGACCGGGCGTCTGCGACGGATCGAGCCGTCCGGGTGACAGCACGTATGCGGTGTTCGTCAGGTCGAGCAGCCGAAACTCCGAGCTGATGATGTTCGCAGCACGCTCGCCACCGATCAGTTCTCGATACCGGCCGATCTCGTTGCCGTGGTGACCCGCGAGCTGCTCGATGCCGTGTGCCGCGATGTCGTTCTGGCCATAGCCGACGGATCCCGGAATGAGCGCGGACAGGTCGAAGGCGCGGAAAACCTCGCCCTGCGCCTGCCGCTCGAGCAGGAATTGGATGGACTCGTCAGGCGTGAACAGCGTCGAGCGGTTCGCCTGCGTGTATTCGCCGACCAGCACGGCGCCCTCCACGAACGGGCGTCCCGCGCGGTGCAAATCGAGGGCGGCAATGACGCACAGCGCGGCCACGAGGGCACCGGCGCCGAGGAATCCGCCCGCGTGCGCGTGCCAGGCGCCGGCCACCGCGGCCGCGATCAGGAACGCGATCCAGAAGCCCGCCTGAATCGTAGGCACGTTCGCTTGCAGCGCGGCCAGACGATCCGCGGGCACATCGAACACCGCAGGCCACATGCTCGTGATCGCGCCACCGGATTGCGCGAGCGCGGCCACGCCGAACACCGCGGCCACGACCCAGAGCGTCCTCGTGACTCGCCCGGTCTCGCCCGTCTTCCCTGCCGCCAGCATGCGCTCGAGCGCCAGGGCGCCGAGCGTGCAGAGGCTCAACGCGTACAGGAAGATGATCAGCGACGGAGCACGGAACAGGTTCACGCCCGGCACGAGATAAAAGACCCGGAACAGCGGCGTATTCGCGCCGAGTGCGTAGAGCAGGGACAACGCGCCGAGTCCGAGGAAGAACCAGGTGCGCGGATCCTTCCGCCCCAGGAACAGCAGCGGGATCAGGAGCAACGGGACCAGGCCGGCGTATTCGGAGTTGATCTTGAACGGATTGCGTCCCCAGTACGCGTTGTCGCTGCCTCGTTCCGTCTGCACATCGTGACCGACGAACTCCGGCACGACGAGGGACGCGATCTCCTCGGGGTGAAGCGAGTACGTCGTCGAGTAGGCGTAGCTTTCGTCTGGAGACGCCGTGAGCGTGCGCTCTGTCCGGTGCGACCACTCCCGCAGGTACTGCAGCGGCGGCAGGAACTGTACGGCTGCCGCTCCGACGCCCAGCACGCCCGCGACCGTGTAGGCGAGCAAGGCACGGCCGACCACTCCCCTGCCCTGCTCCTTTCCGACCTGCCAGAGACGGAAAAGGAACCAAAGCGAGACGCCCCAGACCGTGAAGTAGGCAAGCTGCATGTGCGAGGTGAATACGACGAGCGCGATGCCCAGTCCGAAGAACGCGAAGTCGGCGATCCGCCGATGACGCACGGCCCGTTCGGCGAGCAGGAACGTGAGCGGCGCGAGCGCGGACACGAACAGCTTGCCGTCGCCGCCGGGATAGACGAGGCTCACGAGGTCCGCGCCCATCATGAAGACGAGCCCGCCGAACAGCGAGGGCAGCCGGCCGAGTCCGAGGGTCCGAAGCCACAGGTACGCGAAGATCCCAGCCAGGAAGATGTGCAGCACGATCTTCCAGCCCCACATCACCCGCGCATCCAGGAAGAACAGTGCGAGCGAGAGCGGATAGAAGATGTCGCCGTGCATGCCATCGACGAACGGCATGCCGCCGAACAGGAACGGCTGCCAGAGCGGGAATCGTCCCGTCTCATGCACGAAGTTCGTGTAGAAATCGCGCGCGAAGTAGCTGAGCGCGTACGTGTCGGTCCCGAGCAGCCAGCCCCCGCCGAGGAAGAATTCGCGGAAGAGGACGAACACGGCGATGGCGTAGACGACGGGAACGATCCAGCGCGGCACATCCGCCGCTGCCTTGCCGGCGGCCGGGCTGGCATCGGGTCGGATCCGCTGCGGACGACCCGTCGTCTTGCCGCGTTTCATGACAACAGCTCCTGGTAGATCTCGACGTGACGCTGGGCCAGCCGTTCGTTGCTCCAGTGTGCGACGACGCGTTCGCGGGCACGCACGCCGCGCTCGGCTCGGTCGGACGCCGTGAGCAGCGCGATTACGCGATCCGCAAGGTCCTGCGGATCGGCCGGGCGGAACAACGTGCCGACGGTTTCATCCACGATCTGGGGCAGTCCTCCCACGTTCGACGCGGCCACGGGCCGCCCACAACTCATGGCTTCGAGCGCGGCTACGCTCGTCGCTTCCATCAGGCTGGGGATGACCGCGACGTCCGCGGCACTCAGCAGCTGCGGCATTTCCGTGTTCGGCCGCGCGCCGAGGAAATGGACGCGATCCGCGACCCCCAATTCACGGGCGAGCGACTGCAGGCTCGAGCGAAGCGGCCCATCACCGACCAGCACCGCCTCGACGTCAAGGCGGGCCGCCATCAGCGGCACGGCCCGCACGAGATACTCGACACCGTTCTTCTCGAACAGCCGGCGAGGCACGATCAGACGCCACCGCCCCGTTGTGCGCGGCGGCGCCGGCGCCGGCTCGACCGGTCGGAAGAGATTCGTGTCCACGCCGTTCGTCAACGCCTCGGCCCGTGGATGCGGGTACAGCGAGAGTGCGACGTCGCGAATCTCCTCGCTCGCCGCCAGCAGGTAGTCGGCCGCTGCGATGATGCGCCGCAACACGGGCTTCCAGCGAGCCTTCTTCGCCATGCGCAGGAAGTGCGACGTGTGCAGCGTGAGCACGAGCGGCTTGGTGCTGCCGCGTCGAACGAGCATTCCGGGCGGCGCCGACGCGAACGTCTGCGCGTGCAGCACATCGGCCTGCCGCGCCAGCCGCCGGAACGTTGGAATCGTGGCAATGGTGTGCGCGGTCCAGCCCGCGGTCGTCTTGCCCGGAAACCAGGTGCGTAACACGCGGATCCCTTCGATCGTCTCTTCCGCCGGTGTCTCGGACTTCGAGCGCGACGTCAGCATGGTGACGTCATGACCGAGCCGGACGAGGTCGCGGCAAAGGTAGTACACGTGGCTCTCCAGGCCGCCGATCTCCGGGGGAAAGTAGATGCACTGCTGCAGGATCCTCACCCGGTCCCGTCCCAGTCGCGCGTCTGGCGGGGCGCCCCCGTCAGGTCGGCGATGGCGATGTCAGCGATGCGTTCGCCCGCCCGGCCGTCACCGAAAGGGTTCGCAGCGGGCACCCGCGCCGCGGCGGACAACAGGGCCTCGGCGCGGGCCACGATCGTGGCGGGGTCCGTGCCGACGAGCTCGGCCCAGCCCGACTCGACCGCCTCGGGCCGCTCCGTCACGTCGCGCAACACGATCAGGCGCTTGCCGAGTGCTGGCGCTTCCTCCTGCAATCCGCCCGAATCCGTGACGACGAGAACACAAGCGCGCAGCGCCGCCACCAGATCCATGTATTCGAGCGGGGCCGTCAGCCGAATGCGCGGATGACCCTCGAGTACTGCGGCGGCTTCCCGCACGTTCGGATTCGGGTGAACCGGGTAGAGCAGCTCGAGGTCGGGATTCCGGTCGGTGAAGGTGCGGAGCGCGCCAAGCGCACGGCGCAGCGGCTCGCCGAAGGACTCCCGTCGGTGCGCCGTCACGAGGACCAGCCTGCGGTCCGACGCGAGCGCATCACGCAGCGCATCGTTGCGGACGGGCCGATCGGCCTCGGCCGCCCAGCGGACCGCGTCGACCACCGTGTTCCCCGTTACGTGCACACGGGCGTACGGGACCGTGCTCCCGCCGACACCTTCGGCCCGTAGATTCTCCCGCGCCGCTGGCGTGGGCGCGAAGTGCAGGTCGGCCACGACGCCAGCCAGTCGTCGGAAAATCTCCTCCGGCCACGGCCGCCACTTGTCACGGCTGCGCAGGCCTGCCTCGACGTGGCCGAGACGGGTGCGCTCGAAAAACGAAACCAGGCCGGCCAGGAAGACACTCGCCGTGTCACCTTCAACCAACACGAGATCGGGCCGCCACTCCCGAAACACGTCGCGCAGGCCATCGAGACAGCCGTGCGCGACATCATACAGGTCCTGACCCTCGCGCATGATGTCGAGGTCCCAGTCGGGCTCCAGCGCGAACACGTCCAGGACCTGATCCATGAGATCGGTGTGCTGGCCCGTCAGCGCCACGCGGGTCTCGACCTCGCCGCCACGCGCACCCAGGGCGCGCACGACCGGCGCCAACTTGATGCCTTCTGGCCGAGTCCCGATGACGACGAGGACCCGCGGCTTTGAAGTGGGACCGCCGCTCATCGGGGATTCAGGGCCGGTCGTTCCGCTCGATTCGGTCGAGCCGCCGCTGCAGCGCGTCGAGGTCTGCCTGCTGCTGGGCGACCAGCTCGGCGACGAAGCCGATGCCGAACAGCAGCGCTCCCAGCACCTCGAGCAGGATGACCAGGTAGAGCAACGGCCGGTAGCCGATCGGTGAGACGATGTGCAACGTGCGGAGCACGATCGTGACCAGTCCGACCAGCACGCCGAACGCGCCGAGGAACAGACCCGTCACGCCGAACAGGAGTAGCGGCTTGCGCGCGAAGAACAGGAAGAACGCGACGGACACCAGGTCCAGCAGGCCCACGAGGATCCGGCTCCGTCCCGTGTACTTGGGCTGGCCGTGCCGCCGCGGGAAGAGCGCAATGTCGATCTCCGTGATCGTGAAACCGCGCGCGAACGCGAGCACCACGAAGAAGCGGTGCCAGTCGTGTCGGAGATGGACTTCGTCGAGAATCTCCCGGCGGAACGCCTTCATCGCGTTCGTGTCCGACACCGGCGTTCGAAAGACGGCTCGACTGAGCCGGTTGTAGATGGAGCTGACGGCTGCCTTCTCATAGCGGCCGACCTTGCGGCCGCAGACGATGTCCCAGCCGGCGTCGAGCTGTTCGAGGAAGCGCGGGATCTCGTCGGTGCGGTGCTGCAGGTCGGCGTCGAAGAGGACCAGCCAGCTGGCATCCGTCGCGGCTGCGCCGGTCAGCAACGCCTCGGTCTTCCCGAAGTTGCGGCGGTGTCGGACCACACGCAGCCGGTCCCAGCCGTTCGCTTCAGCCGCGATCCGGTCCGGGGTCCCGTCCGTCGAGCCATCGTCCACGATGATGACCTCGCCCTCGAGGCCGAACCGCTCGAAGGTCGCACGCAGCTCGCGAACGAGGTCGGCGGCATTGTCGACCTCGTTGAAGGCCGGCACGATGACGGCGAAATCCCGGCGCGCGCCCGCCGACAGCGTGGGCGCCGTCACTTCGGCCTCCGTCTCGGAAGGGACTGCCGCCGTCTTGACCATGGCTCGGGCCCGACGGCTCAGACGCGCTTGCGCATGCGCGCGGAGAGAATCCCCAGCTGGTCGCGGTACTTGGCGACGGTGCGCCGTGCGATCTGGATGCCCTCCTCCTTGAGGATGTTCACGATCGCCTGGTCCGTGAGCGGTCGCTTCGGGTTCTCTTCCTCGACCAGCTTCTTGATCTTGTCCTTGATCCCACGGGCGCTGACGTCTTCGCCCGACGTCGTCGACAGGCCGCTCGAGAAGAAGAACTTGAGCGGCAGCACGCCCCGCGGCGTCTGCACGAACTTCTCGTTCGTCACGCGCGAGACTGTGGATTCGTGCATGCTGATGACTTCGGCGACCTCGCGGAGCGTGAGCGGCTTCAGGTACTGAACGCCCTTTTCGAAGAACTCGCGCTGCCGGTCCACAATGAAATTCATCACCTTGAGCATGGTTTGACGGCGCTGCTCGATCGCCTGGATCATCCAGTTCGCGCTGTTCAGCTTGTTCGCGATGAACTCCTTGTTCTCGCCCTTATACTTGTTCTTGTCGCGCGCGATCTCGCGGTACGCCCTCGACAGACGCAGCCGGGGCAAGTTCGTGTCGTTCAGGAAGACGAGGTAGTCTCCATCGATCTTTTCGACGATGAGGTCGGGCGTAATGTAGTTGTCGGGTGGCGCGGCGTATTTCAGGCCCGGCTTGGGATCCAGCTTGGCCACCTCGTCGGCGGCCGTCTGCACGTCCTTGGGCGTGATGGACAGCTCCTTGGAGACCTCCGACCAGCGGTGATTGATGAGCTGGTCGAAGAATCGGTCGACGATGCGATAGGCGAGGGTGTCCTCGAGCTTCTGGTCCTGCATCTGCAGGAGGATGCACTCGCGCAGGTCACGCGCGCCGACGCCAGGCGGGTCGAACCCCTGGATCACGCGGATCATGCCTTCGGCTTCTTCCTCCGTGAACAGTTCGGGCGCTTCATCCTCGCCTTCGCTGCTCGCCCACTCCTCGCCGGCCTCCTCGATCCATTCGTTGAGACCGCGGATCACATCTTCCAATGGACAGGTGAGGTAGCCGTTCTCGTCGATGTTGCCGATGATCTCCTCACCCAGCAGCATGTGGCGGGGCGGGACACGCAGGAGCGTGAGCTGATCGCGCAGGTGGTCGTAGAGGTCGCGCCGATCGACCGTGACGGGCTCGTAGTAGTCCTTGCTCTCGTACTCGGCGCGGCGCCCGCCGGCGTCGAACCCGTCGAGCAGGATTTCCTCCCAGTCGATCTCGTCTTCTTTCTCCTTCTCTTCTTTCTCCTTCTGGGCATCGACTTCGCCGTCGACGACGGGCTCCTCGAGCTCGAGGAAGGGGTTGTGCAGCATCTCCTGCTTGATGTGCTGCTGCAGGTCGAGCAGGGGCATGTACAGGAGGTCCATCGCCTGGTACAGGCGAGGATTGATCTTCAGCTCCTGTTTGAGCTGCGTCCCCTGGTAGAGTCCGGTTCTGATTGGCGTCATCCCACCAGCTCGGGTCGGTGGTACCGCTCACGCATGCGGGCCGTGAGCGTCGGACCGAAGTAAATCTCGGCAACCTCTTCGTTCCACACCAATTCCGCGACCGTACCGGCAACTCTGACCCGGCCGTCGTACATGATGTAGGCACGATCCACGATGTCGAGCGTCTGCTCGACGTTGTGGTCCGTGATGATCACACCGATGCCCCGGTGCCTCAACTCGGCGACGATCTGCTGGATGTCGTGGACGGCGATGGGATCGACGCCCGCGAACGGCTCATCGAGCAGCATGAACTTGGGCCGGCTGACCAGGGCCCGCGTGATCTCGAGCCGGCGACGTTCGCCGCCGGACAGCGAATAGGCCTTGGCCTTGCGGAGGTGCTTCAGGCCCAGCTCGTCGAGCAGCTTCTCGAGCCGCTCCTTCTTCTCGCGCCGCGAGAGCTTCATGGTCTCGAGGATGGCGAGCACGTTCTGCTCGACGGAGAGCTTCCGGAAGATGGAGGGCTCCTGGGCAAGATAGCCAATCCCCAGTCGAGCCCGCTGGTACATGGGCGTCCGAGTGAGGTCCCGGCCGTCCAGATACACCTGTCCGGAATCGGGCGCGATCAGGCCCGTGATCATGTAGAACGTGGTCGTTTTGCCCGCGCCGTTGGGACCGAGCAGGCCGACGATCTCGCCTTGCGTCACGTCCAGATCGACATCGGCGACGACGCGACGCCGCCGGAAGGCCTTGACCAGGCCGCGGGTCCGGAGCGTGCTGCCGCCCTCGATGGGGCCGCGGCGCTCCGCCTCGGCCGCGGCGGCAACCGGCTCGCTTTCGTGGAGTCGAGCGACCGCCGCCTCCAGCTCGGCAATGAGGCCGTCACGCTCCTCGGCGATCTTCGACCAGACGCCGGGATTGATACGCACCTTCTCCCAGCCCGGGCCGGCGGGCTCGCCGCCCGCGATCTCCTCAGAGGCGAGCCGGGTCAACACGTGTTCTTCGAGGTAATGGCCGAGCGCGTCGGCGTCGCTCTCCAGCCCCCGCCAGACGCGGCTCGCTTCGGCCCCACCCATGACGCGGGCGTGAGCACTGCGCAGACCCGCCAGCCACTCGGCGCGATCGAGCGTGCCGTCGCCGCCGGCCCGCCGGATCAACTCGAGCAAGGCGACCGCGACGGACGCCTCGTGGGGGCGCAGCCCAGCAACGAACTCCCGAACCTTCATCGACGCCCCGTTCCCCTCGGTGGTGTCCCGCTCGCCGCGCCCGTGCTCCGTCCTTCGGGCGGCCGCAGATAGAGCCCGTGCACCGCTTCGTCGGCTTCGACCGTCGTCACTTCTCCGTCCACGAGCTGAACGGCGATGCGACGCGCGATCATGTAGTTCACGGCCCAGCCCGCGTTCTCGCCTTCGCCGTCGCGCATGCGATATAGCGAGGAGGCGGGCCGGCCCGTCACACCCATGGCATCCAGGGATTTCAGCACACGGTCGGGGCCGGCAGTGTCAGCCGGTGTGGCGGGCGGCGGCGGATCCGTGAAGCGCGCAATGATCGTGTCGCCACGGACCCAGTCGTAACGGATCAACTCCGGCCGGTGCGAGGCGATGGAGTCGGGCACAAGCCGCTCGCCGCGGGCACTGCCGACGGCGTGGACCTCGTCCAGCAGGCGGGCCGGCGCGAGCGCGTCGATGCTGTCGGCCTCCAGCCGGAAGTCGGGCGAAAGAGCGATCGCCCGGCGGCTGTCCGCCGCGGTGTCGCCGAGGGCTATCAGCCGATTGACTTCGCCTTCCTCCAGATAGATCCGAATGCCGGTGCCGGTCACGTTTAACTCTTGCGACTCCAGCATTGCCGTGCCGAGCGACTGCAGCTCGCGAAACTCATCGCCCTCCGTCCCTTCGGCAATGACGGTGTCGCCACGCAACGTGTACTCTTCCGTCACGACCCGTGCCGTTCCGGTCAAGCGCAGGATGTTCGACTGCTCCGCGTACTGCACCTCGTTGCCGAAGGCCCGTGCGGCGCCACGCGTGATCTCGACCTGGCCCCGTCCGACGAACCGGTTCTCGCCGATGATCTCGATCATGTTGGCATCGACGAGCGTCGTGTCGCGTCGCAACGTGTCCGCCGCAACGCGCCGGATCAGAACGGCGCGCGGCCGACCTTGCGGCATCTGCAGGATCTCCTCCTGCCGCGTGTCCGTCTTCAGGTAGTAACTGAGGAACGGGCCGCGCAGCGTGGATCCCGTCTTACGGTCCGTCAGCATGACGTCGCCGGTCGCCACGACCAGACGGTCCTGGCCGAGGTACTGCAGCACCTGCGACGTGAGCGTACGCAGCGAGTCCGTGTAGCGCACGTTGTTGATGAAATCGAGCCGGTTGCTCATCACCGTGCGCACGGCGCTGTCGGCGACGATGACGGTGCCGCCATCGCAGGTCAGCCGGACGCCGCCGCCGAAGAACCCGATCTCGTTGGCGGTGCCGGCGCCGAAGTACTGGCCGGGCCCGTAGTTCTCGAAGTCGCACGACTGCCGCTGGGCCTCCGCCGGCGCCGAAAGGGCCGCGCAGAACGCGAGCCCGAGGGCGAAGGAGACCCGCTGCGACATCAGAACTCGATCCGTTCGCGGACGCGGCCGCGTGCGTTCTGGAACTGGATATTGTTGAACTGGTCGTCCGCGTTGAAGCTGGCGGCCGTAGTGACATTGCCGTCCGCTTCCGTCATGCGGGTCTGGACATCGCTCCAGATCCGGCGCGATTGCGGATCGTAGTGCAGCTCCTCCGACTCGATGCGACGTCCATCCCCGATGATGACCAGGACGACGGTGCCCTTTGCCACCATCTTCTGCGTGGCCTGGTCATACACGCCGGAAAGGGACGTGAGGTGGGCCGTCCGCTTGCCGGTCGCGTCGTACATCTCGAGGTCGACGCCGCGCAGGTGCATGACCGTCGAGTCCTCGTAGAGGTAGGCCGTGTCGGCCAGGACCTTCGAGCTGCGAACGCCGGCCGTCGTGGAGGAGAATTCGACACCTTCCATGATCTGGTCCGCGGGCATGGTCGCGAATTCGGCGACCATGGGGTCGGCCGCGTTGCCGCCGCACGCAGCCGCCAGTGCGGCCAGCGCGAATGCGGCGAGGTGATTCCGGTGATACATCGTTGTTGAGTGCATCATCTCGATTCCAGCGATTAAACGGCGCGGGCCCGGAGCAGGTCGTGCAGATGCACGATCCCGATCAGCCGTCGCTCCGCGTCCACGACAGGCAGTGCCATGATCCCGTGGGTTTCCATCTGGTACACCGCGTGCGCTGCGAGGGCATCGGCCTCGATGATCTTGGGCGCTCGCGACATGACCTCGGCCACTGGCATATCCAGGAACGCCTCCGTCCGTTCCATCAACCGCGTCAGGTCGCCGGCCGTGACCACGCCCACGACCGTGCGGTCCGGTCCCACGATCGGGACGGTGCCCCGTTTTTCGGCGAGCAGGACCACACATTGGCGCATGGTCGCGTCCGGGCCGAGGACGGGATAGTCCACGGCCAGCATGACGTCGCGTACGCGCAAGGTGAGCTTGCGCCCGAGCGCGCCACCGGGATGCAGGCGGGCGAAGTCGTCGCGCGAGAATCCGCGCAGCCGAAGCAGCGCGACGGCGAGCGCATCGCCGATGGCCAGTGTCGCAGCCGTCGATGTCGTCGGTGCCAGATCGTGCGGACACGCCTCTTCCGGAACGGCGCAGTCGATCACGATGTCGGCCGCGCGCGCCAAAGCGGAAGAGGTCCGGCCCGTCACCGCGACGATGCGGACACCGAGCCGGCTGAGGTAGGAGACCAGGCCAGTCAGCTCGTCCGACTCGCCGCTCTTCGACAGCAGCAGCGCGACGTCGTCGCGGCCGACGATTCCCAGGTCACCGTGCATGCCTTCGACCGGGTGCAGGAACAAGGACGGTGTCCCGGTCGAGGTGAGCGTCGCCGCGATCTTGCGGCCGACCAGGCCGCTCTTGCCGACGCCACTCACGATGACGCGGCCACCGGCGTTGCGAATGAGCCGCACGGCCGCGATGAAGTCTGCGCCGAGTCTGCGCTCCACGGCCGCAATGCCCTCTGCTTCGAGCCGGAGCACGCGCCGACCTTCAGCGAGGATTCCGGCGTCGTCCGTATCGTCGAGACCCGGCACGTCGGTCTCCGGCGCCTCGACGCGCGTCCCGGCGCTCATGTCGCGCCTCCGACAGCGGCCAACTCGCGCTCGCGAACGTAGGCGTCGACGAGGGCCGTCCACTCGCCGCGGGCACGCAGCAGCGCTTCCGCGAATTCGCGGACCGCGCCGCGTCCGCCGGTCCGGTTCGTGACGACGTGGGCGTCGGCCAGGACCTCGGGCACGGCATTCGCCACGGCGACCGCGAGTCCAGCGCGACGAAAGATGGGCAAGTCCGCGAGGTCATCGCAGACGCAGGCCGTCTCTTCCCACGCGATGCCGCTCGCGTCCTGGAGCCCCTCGACGATGCCGAGCTTGAATCCGTTCGGCCCCTCGTGGCAGGGAACGTTCAATTCGGCCGCCCGCGCCCGGTTGGCTGGCGATGACCGGCCACTCACGACGACGACGTCGAGGCCGGCGCGTTCCATCATCTTGATGCCGAGCCCGTCCGTGATGTCGAACCGCTTCAGCTCGACCGGTTCGCCCTGCGCGTCCGCTCCCATGTAGACGCCCGCGTCCGTGAGCACGCCATCGACATCCAGGACGACGAGCCGAATCCGCCGCGCGACGCCGGGATCGATCGCCAACCCCATCATACGCCCGCCCGCGCCGGTGCGGCGTGCAGCGCCGCGCGCAAGGCGAGAACCTCTTCGAGCAACGGCCGCAGCCCATCGAGCCGGAGCATGTTGCTGCCGTCCGATGGCGCGCGGCCCGGCTCCGGATGGACCTCCAGAAACAGCGCGTCACAGCCGGCTCCAATGGCAGCCCGAACGAGTGGCGGCGTAAAGCGTGGGTCGCCACCGCTGGCGCCATCGGCACGGCCTGGCTGCTGCACGGAATGCGTCCCATCGAAGATGGTCGGGCAACCCGTTGCCTCACGCATACGCAGGAAGCTGCGCATGTCCACGACGAGGTCGCCGTATCCGAGGAACGTGCCCCGCTCCGTGACGGCGATGGCGTCCGTCCCGGCCTCGCGCGCCTTGGCCACGGCGCCGGCCATCGCCTCGGGCGCCATCCATTGCCCCTTCTTGATGTTGATCGGGCGACCCGTGCGCGCGGCGGCCACCACGAGGTCGGTCTGCCGCGACAAGAACGCGGGGATTTGCAGCGCATCGCAGATCTGCGCCGCGGGCGCGGCCTGAGCCGGCTCGTGAACGTCGGTCAATACGGGCAGTCCAGACGTCTGGCGAATCCGTTCGAGCTGACGCAACCCGGCCTCCAGGCCCGGTCCCCGCCGCGCATCCGCCCGGCTCCGGTTCGCCTTGTCGAACGACGCCTTGAAGATGATGGGCAGGGCAAAATCCGCGGCAACGCGCGCAAGCGCGTCGGCCACGCGGAGATTCAGCCCGTCGTCCTCGAGCACACACGGTCCGGCGATCAGGAAGAATTCGCCGCCCGGCCGGAACAGCGGCGCCAGAGTCATGCCTTCACGGCGGTCGCGCCGACGCCCGGTGCCTCGGCTGCGCTGGCGCCGCCGCGATGGCGCTTGGCCGCGCGGACGAAGGCCGCGAACAGCGGGTGCGCGCGCATGGGGCGCGACTTCAACTCGGGGTGGAACTGGCAGCCCAGGAACCAGGGGTGGTCGGGCACCTCGATGATCTCGACGAGGTTGCCGTCGGGCGACACGCCGCTGAAGCGCATCCCTTCCTCGGCCAGACGATCCCGGTACGCGTTGTTGACTTCGTAGCGGTGACGGTGGCGCTCGCTGATCTCCAGAACGCCGTAGGCCTCGTGCGCCCGCGAGCCCGAGCGCAGCCGGGCCGGATACGCGCCGAGCCGCATGGTGCCACCCATGTCGGTGACCTGCCGCTGCGAGTCCATCAAGCAGATGACCGGCTGCTCCAGCTCGCGCTGGAACTCGGTCGAGTGGGACTCCGTCATGCCGCACACGTTGCGCGCGTATTCGATCACGGCGCATTGCAGGCCGAGACAGATGCCGAAGAAGGGCAGCCCGTTCGTGCGCGCCCACTCGATCGCCTCGAGCATGCCCTCGACGCCACGGACACCGAAGCCGCCCGGGATGAGCAGGCCGTGGAAGTCGGCCAGCGACTCCGCACCACCCTGCTCGAACGCTTCGCTCGACAACCAGTCGATGCGCACGCCCACGTCGTTTGCGATGCCGCCATGGATGAGCGCCTCCTGGACGGACTTGTACGAGTCCACCAGCGAGGTGTACTTGCCGACCACGGCGATGCGGACCGTGCCCTCGGCCGGCTGCTTCACCTTTCGCACCACGCTTTCCCAGCGCTCCAGGTCGGGCGCCGGCGTATCCAAACCGAGCCGCTCGACGACCAGCTCGTCCAACTTCTGCTGATGGAAGACGAGCGGAACCTCATAGATCGTGTCGACGTCGCGCGCCTCGATGACGCCGGCCGGATCGACGTTCGTGAACAGCGCGATCTTGCGACGCAGGTCCGGCGTGAGCGGCCGCTCCGTTCGACAGATCAGGACGTCCGGCTGGATCCCGATTTCCATCAGGTCGCGCACGGAGTGTTGCGTCGGCTTCGTCTTCAGCTCGCCCGCCGCCGCGATGTACGGGATCAAGGTCACGTGCACGAAGAGCGTGTGTTCGCGACCCACGTCCTGCCGGAACTGCCGAATCGCCTCGAGGAAGGGCAAGGACTCGATGTCGCCCACGGTGCCGCCGATCTCCGTGATCACGACATCATGGTTCGGCGCGAGCCGCCGAATCGCCGCCTTGATCTCGTCCGTGATGTGGGGGATCACCTGGACGGTCGCGCCCAGGTAGTCACCCCGCCGCTCCTTCGTGATCACGTCGAGGTAGATGCGGCCCGTCGTGATGTTGTTGGCCTGCGACAGCGATTCGTCGATGAAACGCTCGTAATGGCCCAGGTCGAGGTCCGTCTCCGCGCCGTCATCCGTCACGAACACCTCGCCGTGCTGGAACGGCGAGAGCGTGCCCGGGTCGACGTTGATGTACGGATCGAATTTCTGGATCGTGACGCGCAGTCCGCGCTCCACGAGAAGCCGGCCCAGCGATGCGGCCGCGATCCCCTTCCCCAGCGACGACACCACGCCGCCGGTCACGAATACATACTTGGTGGGCTGACGCGTCTGATCGCTCATGCTCAGCGTGGGTTAAAAGTCGTCGTTCGTGTTGCCAGGCGTGACTCGGCGCGCCTGACATCGTCGAGTGTATCGATCCCGCCCTCGGCGAACGGCACGATGCCGACGCCGATCCGCAGACCCGCCGCCAGGGGCCGCAGCTGCTCGAGGCGCTCGATCTCTTCCAACTCGCCCGGCGGCAACGCGGTCCACCGCGCGAGTGCGTCCTGTGTGAACGCGTAGATGCCGACGTGCCGCAAGTACGCGCCGGAGCGCAGATCCGTCGTGTCGGGCTCGCCGTCCCGTTTCCACGGGATGGGCGCCCGGGAAAAATAGAGCGCGGCGCCGTCGGGGCGCCGCGCCACCTTGACCACCGATGGGTCCTTCCAGGCTTCGAGGCTCTGCACGGGCGTCGCGACCGTTCCAATGTCGCTGCCACCTCGAACCTGCGCGATCGCCGATTCGACTTGTTCCGCGGTCACGAACGGCTCGTCGCCTTGAATGTTGACGATGATGCCGTACTCGCGGTACTCGTCGCGACGCGCCACTTCCGCGACCCGGTCCGTCCCCGTCGGGTGCGAGGAACGCGTCATGACGACGGGCGCTCCCAGCGTGCGGCACAGAGCGGCGATCGGTTCGGCATCCGTGGCCACCACACATGCGTCGAGCGCGTCCAGTTCGGCGACGCGCTCCCAGACCCATGCGATCAATGGCCGGCCGGCGATCGGGTGGAGCGGCTTCCCGGGCAGCCGTTGCGAGGCCATCCGGGCCGGCACCACTCCGAGCACGCGTCCGTTCGCTGCGGTCACGGCGTCCGGTCAAAAAAAGGGGGTCGGCGTGACGCAATTTTCACGCCCGACCGTACTCCGCGAATCTAATCGGGGCCTTCGCCCCTGTCAAAGTCGGTTACACCCTCCCTAGGGGGCTCATAGCGGCGGCACCTCCCACGGGTAGCGGCGGCGCAGTTGGACGCCCACGCCAAAGGTGGCGTCGCGCTCGCCCTCGGGGTCGAGGAACGCGAAGGCGAAGACCAGCGGGAAGCGAAGCCGGAGGCCAAGCGCCTGGCTCAGGTTGGATGATCCGCCGCGGGTCCATGCCGCGCCGGCCGCGTGGACGAGCTCGACGACGGGGTGCCCGAGGAACGGCACGCGGAACGGGTCGAGGGGCACGGCGTAGGTGGTGCGCACGAGGGCCAGCCGGTCGCCGCGGAATGCCCCGACCGGGACCGTCTCCAGGGTTTCGAGACCGCCCAGCAGCCCGTGGCGCTGGCGGGGCAGGCTGTCCGTCCCCGGCAAAGGGCCCTGCAAACGCGCGCGGACTTCGACGGTGTGGTTGGCAAACGCGCCGGCCGCGAGCTTGATGCCGCCGGCGTACCGCGCGAAGCGGAAGTCACCGCTGGCGACCCTGGCCCCCGCCTCCAGCGTCAGGTCGAAGTCCGCCGTCACACCTTCACTGCCCACGGCCAGATCCGCGTCGAGCGAAGCACTCGCGATGCGGCCCTCGTCGATGGCGGGGTTGGTCCGAACGGAATCGGGGCGCACCACGCTCCAGACGCGGGACGCTGGCAACGAGGTTGCGTCCTCGAGCGCGCCCGTCAGGCGGAGCCGCACATCGCCGATCTCCCTCGTGAGCGCGGCCCAGTATCGCTCGGCCGCGTAGTAGTCGCGGTAGTCCGACCCGTTGGCAGCGACGCCCAGTGAGTTGAGCAGGTCGCTCCGAATCCAGCCTTGGGGCGTGGCCGTCACGCGGTCCGCGCCAACCTCGAACGCGGTTCGGGCACCGAGCACGGCGAATGATGCTCCGCCCACCCAGTCCTCGCGTTCGAAGGCCCAGCCACCCCAAGCGCGGAGCCGGGGCTCGACCCGACCCGGCCGGGTCGGGTACCAGGCGCCGCCCAGCCCGACGGTCAGCCCTGCCACTCGGTCGTACGTGGGCAGCCGCAGCCCGCGCAGCCCATCCGGATCGACGACGTGGCGGCGCACGAGTCCGACGATGCGGAGTCCTTCCGCGGTGCGCTCCACGTCGTAGGGCGCGTCGCCATGGTCGCTGACCGCGCCTTCCACACGCGCGTATTCGGACGGGTAGAAGCCGCCGGCCACGTTCAGCACGGTGCCGCGCACCACGCCGAAGGGCCGCACGAAGACGTTGGCGTCCACAATGAGGAGGTCGTCCTCGATGACGCCCTCGACGCGCACCGTCACGCCGATTGCCGCAACCGGGCCGCGCACCGTGTCGGCCCGACCGATCAGGGTGTCAGGCAGGATGCGTGTGGCCGGGTTCGCCAGGAACCGACGGATCCGTTCGTCGAGGTCGGCGTCGCCTCGACCGGTCAAGACGACCTGCTGGGTCCAGCCCGGGCCGGCGAGCGCGAGCAGGCAGACGAAGGCGAGAAAGACGGATCGAACCGGGGTGCGCATGGGAGTGGTCACTCGCCTTGCAGGAAGTTGCGGAGCAGCTGCCGGCCGCCTTCGCTCGCGATCGACTCGGGATGGAACTGCACGCCGCGGACGGGGAACGTGCGGTGGCGGATGCCCTGAATCTCGTCCTCGAAGCCGGGCTCGTCCGTCCACGCCGTGACCTGGAGACATTGGGGAACCGACTCCGGTTCGATCACGAGGGAATGATAACGGGTCACCCGGAGCGGCGTCGGCAGGCCGGCGAACAGGTCCGATCCGGCGTGTGTGACCGGGCTGATCTTGCCATGCATGGTACGACGCGCCCGCACGACGGCGCCGCCGTACGCGACGCCAATGGCCTGGTGGCCGAGGCAGACGCCGAGAATGGGGACCCGCGCGCCAACCCGTTGCACGAGCGGGATGCAGATCCCGGCTTCGGCCGGCGTGCACGGACCGGGCGAAAGAACGATCCGTTCGGGGGCGAGATCGACCACCGCATCGACGCTGATCTCGTCGTTGCGCCGCACGACCGGATCCGCGCCCAGCTCGCCGAGCAGCTGAACCAGGTTCCAGGTGAACGAGTCGTAATTGTCGATGACGAGGATCACGCGTACCCCGCGGCTCCCTGTTCGAGTGCAGCGAAGGTTAACGGGGCCCGGCAACGGCATACAAGCGTCCTATGCCCTCGGGTGATAGCGCCGGTGCACGTCGCGGACGTATTCCCGGTCGACGTGCGTGTAGATCTGCGTCGTGGCGATGTCCGCGTGTCCGAGCATCTCCTGGACGGCGGCCAGGTCGGCGCCCCCTTCGAGAAGGTGCGTGGCGAACGAATGACGCAACGTGTGGGGAGTGACCCGCTGGCGGAGCCCGGCGCGGCGCACGTGTTTGCGCAGGATCTTCCACACGCCCATGCGCGTGAGCGGGCCGCCGCGGGCGTTGAGGAAGACGACGCCTTCGTGGCCGGAGCGAGCCAGACCCGGCCGGATCTCGCGCAGATACACGATCAACGCGGTGAGCGCGCTGCGGCCGACGGGCACGATCCGCTCCTTGCTGCCCTTGCCGAAGACCGTCGCGAAGCCTTCGCCGATGTCGACGTCGCGGATGCGCAGTGCAGTCAATTCGCCGACCCTGACACCGGAGGCGTAAGCGAATTCGAGGAGCGCCTTGTCACGCCAGAAGAGGCGGTCGGCGGGATCCGGGGCGTCCAGCAAGCGGGCCACGTCCTGGCGCGAGAGCACACCCGGCAAGCGACGCCAGATTCGTGGCGTCTCGAGCCGGTCCGTCGGATCCATCACGACGATGCCCTCGGCGAGCAGGAACCGGTAATAGGTGCGGACCGCGGACAGTGCACGACGGATCGACGTCGGCTGCAGCCCGCGGTCCTTCAGGTGGTACACGTACTCCCGCAGCTCGGCCGTCGTGACATCGCCGGGCCGCGACACGGAGCGGGTCCGCAGGAACTCGATCCAGCGCTCGAGGTCCCGCCGGTACGCGTCCAGCGTGCGGGGCGACAGGCCCCGCTCGACGCCGAGGTGTTCGAGGA
>JBFJPA010000017.1:0-18780 GCA_041617355.1 Longimicrobiales bacterium | reverse complement strand
GGCCACGAGCCGTTCTCCATCAACAACATCCTCGACCAGGACGTGCTCCAGCTCACGAACAATTTCAGCCTCTTCGCGGGCCGCCACGTCCTCACCGTCGGCGCGAACTACGAGTCGTTCTCGTTCTTCAATTCGTTCAACATCTTCCGGCACGGCGTCTTCTTCCTGCCGCCGGTGACGGGGATCGGCACGACGTTCTCGTCACTGCAGGAGTTCCTCAACGCGACCGACCGGAATAACCCGAACTTCATCGACTTTCGCAGGCTGATCGGCTCAGGCCCGTTCAAGGGCGAGAACATCCACGTCGGCCAGCTCTCGTTCTACGCGCAGGACGAATTCCTGGCGACGGACCGGCTCAGTCTGACGTACGGCTTGCGTGCCGACCTGCCGGTCTACTTCACGGACCCCGTGGACAATCCATTCTCGCGCGGACTCCGGGCCCTGGATGAGAACCGCAACACGGAGGTCGTGGATCAGAGCGATCTGCCGGGCGCGCAGGTCCTGTTCTCGCCGCGCGTGGGATTCAACTGGGACGTGACCGGCGACCGGACGACTCAGCTACGCGGCGGGACGGGCATTTTCACGGGCCGTATCCCGTTCGTCTGGTTCGGCAACGTCATCTCGAACCCGGGCGCGAACCCGAACCTGTTCCCGGCGGCGGATCCGATTCCGACCAAGAAAGATGCCGTCCTGCAGCAGTCCTTCGACCTGAACGCGATGGTCAAGGATTTCAAGTGGCCGCAGGTCTGGACCACGAACCTGGCCATCGACAAGGTCCTGCCCGCGGACGCGTCGGGCACGCTCGAGATCATCTACGGCAAGGACATCAACGGGATCTTCATGCGTAACGCGGACCTGGTGCGGCCGGTCCGGACGCTGGCCGATGGACGGCCGTATTACGGCGGCTTCGGCAACAACGAGTTGAACGCCGATGGCGGTGCCGGCATCTATGTCATCGACAACACGAGCGATGGCTACAGCCTGAGCGTGTCGGCGCAGTTGCGGAAGCGTTTCGACTTCGGGCTGGATGGCATGGTCTCGTACGCCTACACGGAAGCGAAGAACCGGCTCAAGTCGACCGAGATCGCAAGCGTGTTGTGGCAGAACCAGCCCGTCCAGGGCGACCCAAACAACCCCGAACTGGCACACTCCGAGTTCGGGCAGCGCCACCGCTTCGTCGCCGCCGCGACGTATTCGGTCGATTGGTCGGAAACTGCACGCACGCAGTTCGGTCTGGTCTTCGATGCGGGCGAAGGCAACCGCTTCTCCGGGGCCGGCGGGAATCGCTACTCGTTCCTCTACGCCGGCGATGTGAACGGCGACGGCCAGGGCGGCAATGACCTGATCTTCATCCCGCGCGACCAGAGCCAGATCCGCTTCGACTCGTTCGTCGACGGCAACGGCCGCACCGTCAGCGCAGCCGAGCAGTGGTCCCGCCTGAACCGGTTCATCGAGCAGGACAAATACCTGCGCAACCACCGCGGCGAGATCTCCGAGCGCTTCGGCCTGATCAACCCGTGGTACAGCAACATCGACCTGCGTGTGCTGCAGGACCTGGCCTTCGCCATCGGCACGAAACGGCAGACCGTCCAGCTCAACCTCGACGTGCTGAACCTGGGCAACCTGATCAACTCCGATTGGGGCGTGCGCAAGGTCGCCAGTCCGGCCGCACTCTCACCGCTGCGCCTGGTCCGCTTCGACACGAGCGGCCAACCCGTCTTCAACTTCACGGGTCCGACCGAAACCTTCATCGATGATCCGTCGATCCTGTCGCGCTGGCAGGTGCAGTTCGGCGTGAAATACATTGTGAACTAGAGGGTCGAGGGGAGACGGCAACCAAGGCGGCGACGGCGACGGCGAGATGGTGCGCGCCGTCGCCGTCTTCGTTTGGCTGGGCCTCGGCGAACGGCGCTCAACCACAGAGAACGCAGAGTACGATGGGATACGGCAAGGATGCGGCGAGTCCTGACTGCATGAACTGAAGCGAACGGAGCAACGGCCAGGCGAGAACGGAAAAGGCCGACTGGAGTGTGAAATCCCAGGCAGATGTTGCCGGGCCACCGAGGTGAGCGTTGAGTTGTAGGAGGCTTCACGCCACGGTCTCGCGAGGATTCGCGCCGGAGGTCGAATCGGTACACAAACGACATCGTCAACCATGATCCAACTCCATTACTTCCGGGCACTCGGAGCCGCGGCTCTGACTTCGATTGGTATCTTTGCCCTCTTTCCTGGCGAAGCGGCCGCACAAGAATCCGTGCTCGCCATCGGCACCTTCGCCGGGCCCGCGCGTGTGGTCGAGTACTTCACCTCCGACTGCTGTGGGCCGACCCGCAGCAGGGGAGGGATTTCGGCGGGTGGCAGGTTCCGGTGGCGGCAAGATGCCCTCGTCTCCCCCGGATTGGATTTCGGGGTGACGTTTGCCCGAGGCCGAGACATGAAGTGGGCCATGGCCCTCGCGACGATTGTCAGTGGGGCTAACATTGCACCTTGGGCTCATGTCGGTGCGGGAGTTGTCCTGCAGCCGGGAGAATGCCCCGCGGACTCCTCAGATACGGACCCAGCTTGCAGTCTGAACTTCAATCTTGGCGGCCAGGCCGCCGTCGGTATTCTCTGGCGCTTTGCAGCTCGCTGGGGAATCGGCAGTGAGGTAGCCGTGATAACCGGCGCGCCCATCTACCGTGATCGCTGGATCACCACGCAACGTGTAGGAATACTGCTGCGGTATCGGTGAGCTCGGCACCGATGGGCCACAACCGATGTGATCTTGTCTCCGAAATCCGCCCGGCCGCGCTCATGAATTGCGCATGTGGAGGCCCACCCTCACAAGCGTGAACGCTGAGCATCGTGCGCCGTCGCCGGCCTCGTTACAGTCTCCGTGATCTCTGTGGTTGAAAGATGCCCGTTCTCCGTTCCTCCGTGGTTAAAGCGACGCGATGAGGGCGGCCACCTCGGCCGGACTCGACGCGGTGTAGTCGCAGGTGTCGACCCAATCGCCGCCATGTCCACCGTAGAGAGCGGCGATCATGATGACCTCGATGTCGAGAGTGCGCGCTTGGATGGCGGCGCGGGCGTGTCGGGCGACGAGTGCGTCGGTCTCATGGTCGCCGACGTAGAAGACGCGGCCGGGCCGGAGGGCGCCGATGCGCTCGAGGCAAAGCAGGAAACCGTCGGGCTGGGGCTTCTGGCGCAGGCGGTCGACCTCTTCGAAACCGACGACGGCGCGGAAATGCGTCTGGATGCGACTTGCCCGAAGAGCAGAGTTGATGTTGTCGCGCGCGTTCTGGGACACGATGCCGTGCGGTCGACCAGCCAGCATGCGCAGCGCATTTCGAACACCGGCAAAGACTGGCATGGGGGTCGTGTCGACCGCCTGCAATTCGCGCCACAAGCCGGCAGCACGGTCCACATCACCGTCCGCCAGGCCGAACTCTTCCCGGTAGAACTGGCGCCAGTTATGCGCGCGCCGGTCCGCATCGCGGTAGCTGTCCAGGCTACTCAGCGCCGGGAATTCGGTCGCGGGCCGGCCGGTCATGCGCTCGATGATCGCGCGCGTCACGTTCAGGTTGCGGCTACGCGAATCGACGAGCGTTCCGTCGAAGTCCCATAATACGGCTGAGGTCATCGTTCCTTGACGATCCGTGTGAACGACGGGAAACGGAAGGGACTCCTGAAGGACTCCGATCGCTTCGCAGTCTTCGTTGAGCTACTCACGTAATGCGCTTCTGCGTTATCCGTGCGTTGCGCGGTGTTGTTCGGGTGACAGTTCCGGTGCGTGGCTTTCATGTTGGTGTTTTGCGTATTCCCCCTTTGATGTTTCGGCTGTCTATTGCCGCTGGACCACGCGCCCCTCGGTGTCCTCTGTGTCCTCTGTGGTTAAGGATCCGTTCTCCGTTCCTCGCGTAGCCGGGAGTTATCCTCTCTGGCGCATCAAGCCTTCCTGGGCGACGGACGCGACGAGCTGGCCGTCACGGGAGAAGATGGAGCCGCGTGCGAAGCCGCGGGCGCGGGCGCTGGCGGGGCTGTCGATGGCATAGAGCATCCAGTCGTCGATACGGAAGGGGCGGTGGAGCCAGAGCGCGTGGTCGAGCGAGGCGACCTGCAGGTCTGGTGCGCGCACGGAGAGACCGTGCGGTAGAAGCGCGGTGGCGAGCAGGCCGTAGTCGGACGCGTAGGCGAGGACGGCCTGGTGCAGCAAGGGCGAGTCGGGCATGGTACCGACGGCGCGCAGCCAGTAGCGACGGCTGGGTGGCCGCGGCCCGGGGTGGAACGGGTCGATGGTCTCGACGGGCCGGAAATCGATGGGCCGGTCCTGTGTGAGCACCGCACGCAGCGGCTCCGGGATGCGGTCGGCCATGCCGCGGATGATGTCGAGCTCGGAGGCCAGGCCATCAGGGCCGGGCACGTCGGGCATGTCGCTCTGATGTTCGAGCCCGGGTTCCGGCGTCTGAAACGAAGCGGACAGGTTGAAGATGGCGCGGCCGTGCTGAATGGCGGTGACGCGGCGGGTCGTAAAGCTGCCGCCGTCGCGGAGCCGGTCCACGAAGTAGACGATGGGCGCGGCGAGGTCGCCGGGCAGGATGAAATAGCCGTGCAGCGAGTGCGCGACACGCTCTTCTTCGATGGTGCGTTGTGCGGCGACGAGCGCTTGGGCCAGCACCTGGCCGCCGAACACGCGGCCGGAGCCGATGTCGCGGTTGAGTCCACGGTAGATGTTGACTTCGAGCGGCTCGAGGTCGAGGAGTTCGAGCAGGTCGGCGGCGTCGTAACGCATGGGTCGTCAGGACTCGACGAGAGCGAGGACACGGAGGGGACTGCCACTACCACCCACGATCTTCAACGGCGCCGCGATCACGATGGCTCCGCGCGGCGGCAGCTGATCGAGGTTGCAGAGGCTGGCCAGGCCGAACTTCCCGGCGCCGTGCATGATCGCGTGGTTCGGGAACGGCGGATCGAAGCCACCCGCCTGGCCGGCGTCGGTGCCGATCGTCTCGACGCCAACGCCGATCACATCGCGATCGTGCGCGAGCAGGTGGGACGCATCCTTCGAGAAGCCGGGGTGGTGCGGGCCGCGCTCGTCGACATTCAAGAAGGCAGTGCCGGTGCGCCGGCTCCAGTCGGTGCGCAGCAAGACCCAGGCGCCCGCCGGGATCCGGCCATGTCGCGCTTCCCACGCTTCGATGTCCGCCGGCCGCACCAGGTGGTCCGGATCCTCCCCAGACTGCGCGCTGATGTCGAGGACACAGGCCGGCCCGACGAAGCGACCGGCCGGGATCGTGTCGCACGCGTTGTCGGGCAGATCTTTGCCCGTGATCCAGTGCACGGGCGCGTCGAAATGGGTGCCGGTGTGCTCGCCGAACGTCAGTGTATTCCAATACCAGGCGGGCCCTTTGTCATCGTAACGAGAGATCTGCGTGATGGTCACGCCGGGCGAGGGCGCAAAGATCTCGGGCAAACCGATCACGGGTGTGTCGGGCCCGAGCGGCTGCGTCAGATCGACGACACGGATTTGGCCCTTGGCAAGGGCTTGCGCGAGCTGGTCGAGGAGCGAGGACATGGCTTCGTACCGTGATGAGAGTCGTGAAGGATCTCAGCGTGTTGGGCGCAGCCGGCTGAGGTGGCGTGCGAATTGGAACCGGTTCTCGAGCAACGTCAGGTCGGTGACGAAGCCGGCGGTTCCTGTCGGCGGCTCGTAATGCGCTTCGACGTGCGCAACGATGGTGGCCAGCTCGTTTGCCGCGACGGCGCGATCGAGGGCGGCGGCGAGCGCCTCAGGTGACGACGTGCTGTCGACGTGGGGCACGCCTGCCGCCTTCGCCATTCCGGCCAGATCGCTGCCTGTCGATGTCGCCGTGGGGAAGCCGCCGACGGAGAGCAGGCTCTGGTTGTCGAACACGAGGTGCACGAGGTTCGCCGGCCGGTACCGCGCGAGCGTCGTGAGCCCACCGAGGTTCATGAGCAGCGAGCCATCGCCATCGAGCACGATGACGCGCAGCTCGGGGCGGGTCAGGGCGATACCGAGGCCGAGCGAAGAGGCCAGACCCATCGCGTGTTGCAGGTAGAAGAAGCCCGGACGGTGGCCAAGCGACTGCAACTCGGCGGCGACGGCGCCCATGATGGTGACGACGACGCTCTGCTCGAGGCGGGGATAGATGGCGCGCAACGCGTCGAGCCGGCGCATCACACGTCCTCCCACATCAGGTCGCGGCACAACAGCAACGCGACGGGTCGAAGCGCGGCATGCGCCAGAGTGAGCGCCTCGGCGACGTGGTGTGCGACGGTCTCTCTCCGGTCGAGACGCTGGAACGGGATGCGCAGCGCGCGAAGGACGGGCTCCGTCATGCCACCGCCCTCCGTCTGCCACGGGTCACGTTCGCCGAAGGTTCCACGGTCGCTGACCAACATGAGCAGTGGGATCCGGTAGAGCTGCGCCCCGGAGACGATGCCGTTGACGGCCGCAAGGAAGCCGTGGTTCTGCATCAACATGGCCGAGCGCACGCCGGCCAGGTGAGCGCCCATCGAGATGCCGACGCCCTCTTCCTCCTTGGCGAGTCGGACGAGCGTGACGTCGGGGTCGTCCTCGGCCATGCGGATCAGGTGCACGAGCCAGGTTTCCGGCAGCGCCGACACCAGGCGCACGCCATTGGACTTGAGGGCCTCGTGAACGATGCGCGAGCTGTCCATGGAAACGGGCATGCTCGCATGGTACGTTGGCCCGGGCCCCCGCGGCAACGCGGCCCCTCCCGCGACCGTGGCGGGACGGCCCGCGGGACCGCCGATGTCCCCACGCGCCGACGGATTTCGATTCACGGAACAGGAAAGCCACCTGACGAGGGGGACGAAAATGTCGATACCGCACGTGCTGCCGGAGCCGCTGGTCGTCGTCCAGGATCCGGCCCGCTGCTGGGCCGCTGCGTTCGACATCTGGCAACGCGCAAACGAGGAGCACCTGCAACTGCCGGTCGGGCCGTCTCAGACCGAGCTGATCGGATGGCTATCGAGCGGACGCGGCTTTCTGACGCGCGCGGGCCGAGCCACCGACTCGGGAGTGAGTCTGGTCGGCAATATCGGGCTGATGCGGCTCGTGCGGCTGCCGAGCAATCGTCTCACGCTGGACGTGCTCGATCGCAGGCTCAACGACGGCTACGTCTACTGCGCCTACTACTGGCGGACTCGTCGCGGCGCACGCCTGGGTCACGCCGTCGTTATCTACGGTGTCGAAGACAACGCGATCCTGTTTTCGGATCCGGCGCCTGGCCGCGGCCTGATCCGTGAACAAGCCAATTTCTTCCGCCGCGAGAGCGAGACGGTCATCCTCGGTACCTCCGTGCTGGTGGACCTGCGACGCAGCGTCGGGGAGTCGCTGTCGATCCTCGGCTGACCAAAGGGAAGTCCCGCCCGCGGCACGGGGCCACGGGCGGGACGTTGACGAAGACAAGACGGGCTCGTTCAGCGTGCCAGTGACAGCCACATCGTTTGCAGCAAGCCTTTGATCACGGGCTCCGCCAGCTGGTACGGCTGGATCTGGCAGCGAGGACCAAACGGCAGGTAGACCGTGCCAGGCGGCGTGCCGGCACCCTCGCGCGCGAACAGCCTGACGCCACGGTACGTACCGGTATAGACCAACCGGTCCGTCGCTGAGAGGGCAGACGGCCTGCCAAACTGAGTGTACCGCTCGCGACCGAGCTCGATCATCTCGCCCGCCTTCACCCAGTCCAGCTCGCTTGCATAGTCAGACTCAGCATAGACGTCGGAGAACTTCCGGCGCTCACCGGCGAACAGCACGAGCGTGTCGCCGGTCTCGGGCAAGAAGGTCGCGGGCACGAAGCGCAACTCGCCCTGGTCGTAGACACAGACCTCGATCGCGCGCTCGGGCAGCGGCGGCCGTGGCGGCGGCTCCGGCTCGGGCTCCGGCTCCGGCGGCGCGACCGGCGCCGGCGCGCACGGCAGGCCGTAGTCGCCTCGCCAGGATGGGAGATCGACGGGCCGGCCTTCGTTGTCTATCGCAGTCTGCACGAGCCGACGCAGGACCGCCTCGATGGTGAGAAACTCGTCGGACGGATTGTCGAAGTAGCCGAGGTCAGCCGCGTCGATGAACTCGTTGTAATAGAGGACGGCTGCCGCCAGACCGGTCGCCGTCTGGTAGCCGGGCTCGCGCGGGTCCATCTCGACGGCTTCCTCGAAGAGCCCGGTCAGCTCTTCGACGAGGGATTGCGCCGGGCCCTGGGCCGCCGACTGGTCGAATTGGGGCGGCGTCAGGCTCGAGAGGATCGTGCGGGCCGCGTCGCCCACGCCGTTGTCGCGCTCCAGAACGGTGAGCACGCGCCGTTGTGCATCGCGCGACGGCTGGCGGCGAACACCGGTCCTCGAGTTGGGCGTGAGGCGGCCATCGCGCAGCTGCGACACGAGGTTGTCCGACGTCGAGCGAACGCCCCAGGCGACCGTACAGACGAAGGTCTTGGTCGTGCCTCGATCGAACAACATGAGGGCCCCGACCGCCAGGGCGGGATCGGACTGCTGTACGCGCGTCGCGCCTGGCGTGACGATCTGTGCAGACGCGTCGAATGGTGTGGCGAAGCCGGCAGCAAGCAGGACCGCAAGCGCCAGGCAACGCCTTCCAGAGAATCGGATCGCGTTCATGGTTGTCTCCTGGCTCAGCGGAAGAGTGTGAGGTAGTCGAAGCCGTACGCCGCGCCAATGACGAGGCGGGGCTTCGTCGTGATATCGGCCAGGCCGGGGATGATGACGAAGGGTCGCCTGCGGAAGGGCAGGAACGAGAAGCCTCCGACGAGATCCTGTCCTGTCCAGTCGGCCACGAGCGATGTGCCGCGGCTCATTCGCAGCGAGACGCCGCCGAAGACATTGAACGTCGAGCGGTCGGCGATGATGTCGCTCTCCGTGCGGAACCTGCCGTTGCCGACGCCGAGTGTGAACGTCAGCGAGCGGAACGGGTCGGCCCGGGCGCCGGGCAGGTGCACGACCGCGCTGGCGACACCGAACACGCTGCGGCCGCCGTCCGTCGGCTCCGCGCCGGGATTCGGATCGAACGTGCCCCAGACGACACCGTTCTCCAGCCCGACGGCCACACTGACGTCCTCGATCAGGACCCGGTGTGCTTTCAGGCTGATCCCGCCGCGGCAGCAGCTGCGAACCGTGCCATACGAGGCGACGACGGCGCCGATCCCGATCGCGTCGGTGGCATCGCCCAGGCCGAATGCCAGGGCCACGACCCCATCGGGTCGGTTCTCCAGACGGGTCGTGGCCTGGAATCCAACGCCGATGGCCGCATCCCGCCAGTTCGGACCGAATCCGCTGGGAATGCCGAGCGTGATGCCGGGCGCGGCCCGTTCGCCGCGCGCGGCGAACTCGAGCGTGGGCGGAGCATCCAGTCGTAGCTGCCTACGCCGGTCCTCCTCCTGTTGCGCCGTCACGTCCGCGGCCGGCACGAGGAGCGCGGCCAGGGCGGTCGCGATCAACCACGACCGAATCGATGATCCGCGCGAGTCGGTGTACTGCGCGTTCATGAAGTCCCCCTTTCCCGGGGCCTGTAGAATGGCGAACCCACGACCCGGTCCCATGCCAGGCAAGCGGAATTCGCTCATGATCTGTCTCCCATCTGTGGCCACGTCGCGACCGCGCCGTACGTCATGGCACGACGATAGAGTGGCCGCATGACACGCTGCATGAGACGATACGGCACCTGCTCCGCGCGGCGCGGCAAGACAGCGCCGCCCAGATGAATCAGCGCCATCGCGAGCGCGCGCGAGTCCTGTACGAGAATCGCCGGGCTGCGCCGCAACGCCTCGAGCAAATAACGCCGCGAGGCAGTCACGTTTCCGGCTGCATAACTCTTTCGGCTCGCGATGCGCAGTGTTTCCGCGTACGCGCGCTGCGCATGCCGCGCCGCAAAGCCCGGCACGTTCTCGGCGAATCGCGCAACGGCCGAGCGCGCGCACTGCAGGTACGTTTCGTAGGACTGCATCAGACTGTCGGGCCGCATCCGGTAGCCGGTCAGCGGCGCGGCGATCCGGACGAACCGGAATGGTGTACGCGCCGCGATCCGGATCCAGATCTCCCAATCCTCGACGCTACGCAAAGACTCGTCGAAGAGTCCCACCTGTTCGAAGCAGGCGCGCCGGACGATGGCCGTGCTGCCGTTGCCGAGGTGGTTGCGTCGCAACAACTGGCGCAATGTCGGCTCCGCGCATGTTGTCCCGAGGATCTGTCCGGTCGGTGCGCCATTCTCTTCGAGGTAGGTCGACAACGAGAACGTAATGCCGACATCGGGCGCATGCTTCATTCGATCGAGGTGCAGCTCGGCCTTGCGGGCATGCCACACGTCGTCGGAGTCGCACAGGCCGATGAACGGCGCACGCGCCAGGATGATGCCCGTGTTCCGCGCCCCCGCCAGTCCGCGATTGGCCTGACGGACGAGCGTGAGGCGCTCATCGTCGATCGCGAGCAGCCGTTGTACGCTGTCGTCGGTCGAGCCATCGTCGACGACAATGACCTCGAGGTCCGCCATGGTCTGGCCGAGCAACGACGCGACGGTGTCACCGATGAAGCGCGCGGTGTTGAAGCTTGGCACGACGACGGACAGACGAGGCACCTCCGGGCGCTGCGCGAGTCGCACGACGTCGACGTCGCGCGGCGAATCCAGCCGCGGGATCACCGCCGGGCCGGCGGTCTGGCGGAGCAGGTCGCGATTCATGTGGTCCTCCAGCGCGCGGCAGGCTGCGCGTCGTCCCGAAGCGTACCGCCCACGAACAACAGCAGCGGGACGCATGGCAGCGCGAAGCTGTAAACGCCTTCGCCGTAGGAGAGCAGCGCGAGCCCGAGCATGATGAGCAGACCCGTCCGCTGAATGGGACCGCGGCCGACGCGCCGCGCCAGCACGATGAGCGTCGTCGCCAGCGCCGTCAGGAACGCCAGGAAAGTGACGAGCCCGCCGGTGTAAAGCAGCCCATAAAACGAGGAGTGCGTGCCGACGACCATGGTCGCGCCGGTCGTGATCACGCCACCGACCCAGCCCTTGCCAAAGACGGGAGACTCCAGGAAGCCGGCGATGCTCAAGGTGTTGACGAGCTCGCGCGCCATGCTCGAGCCGGGTCGCATCTCGTTCACGCTCTCATAGCCGGCGCTGGCGATGTCCGCGGGCGTGATGCCCATGGGGAGCAGCAGCGCGAGCAGCAGGATGCCGGCGGCCCCGAGCAGGGGCAGCTTTCGACGATCGAAGCGCAGTAGCACGGCATCGACGAAGAGCAGGATGAACAGGGCGAGGATCGGCGCGCGCCCCTGACTGCCGAGCACGGCGATCAGGCCGCCGGCACTGCCGAGCAGGCGCAGCGGAAGGTTCGACTCGAGTTGGGCGATGAAGAATACCGCAATACCCGCGAAGCCGAGCACAACGGGCCACGGATAGAAGAGCACCAGGCGGGGCAGGTCCCGGCCGAGCAGATCGTCGGTCGTGAAGATGTGCATGGTGAAGCTGTGCTCGACGACCGGCGCGGTGGCCGGAAGCAGCATCGCCGGCGGCGTGCGCAACGCGAGCTCGCGCAGTCCCGTGAAGGAGTGCAGCAGCAGAGCGACGCAGCCGAAGAGCACGAAGTACCCGCCGAACACGCAGACCGCGCGAACCAGCTCGGGCCTGGCCATGCGAAAGCGCGCGCCGACCGCCAGCGCCAGGCCGAGCACGGCCCAGCCCGTGACGCCGCTGGAGAGCAGTCGGTACACGACGAACCCGGCGCTGCGGTCTTCGCCTGCGCCGTTGACGAGTACGGACACCGCCTGTGCGCCGGCGACAAGCAACCATACGAGGACGACGGGCGTGAGGGCCGCGCGCGGGCCGGCACGCATCACAAGCCAGAGCAACAGCAGCCCGCCCAGGGGGATGAGCAGGCCGGCCGTCCAGAGCAGCGGCGTGGCCAGCACGTATGCGATGATGGCGTGGCGGGGCCCTGGCTCGTCCGTGTCGAGCCACGAAGCCGGCAGACCGACCGGCGGTACGCTGCGGAGGAGTGTGGCTTCCATGGCGACTCCTCAGGCGGACCGGGTGGCGAGTCGCGCGCGCACGCGCTCTACCGAGCGCAACAGCGGCTCGTATACGGCGCGGGGCAAGACGGCCAGCAGCGTTGCCGCGGTCGTGAGCCACGCCTTGCCGTCGCGCGCGAGCACCCACGGATGCACGCGCCAGGCCCGCTTGAGCAGAACGCGTGCGTGCGAGAACTCGCGGTTCTCCCACGCCAGCTTGGCGAGGTAACGGTAATGCCTCGCCCGCGCCTCCCGTTCGACACGCTGGACCAGTTCCGGATCGATGCGCCGCATGTGTCCGAAGAAGGTCAACCATCCGGTGTGCATGGATCGCCAGTCGGCGGTGACCTGACCGGGGCGACGCCGGTACTCGGACAGGACTTCGGGCAGGCCGGCGATGTTGCGCTCGCGCAGGGCCGCCAGGCGCATCACGTAGTCGTGATCCTCGTGACGTGGCAGTTCGGGATCGAACTCGCCCACACGCTCGACCGCCGACCGACGCACGACGGGCTGGCCGGGCCAGACCAGGTTCTCGCACAGCAGCTCGTCTTGCGTGAACGGGCCGGTGAGGCGGCGCCCACGGCGACCCAGATCGTTGCCGGCCGCGTCGATCACGCCGTGCCACGAGAAACTGACATCGAGCTGCGGGTTCGCGCGCAGGTGCTCGATGTGGCGCGCCGCCTTTCCCGGGCGCCAGCGATCATCACCGTCCAGGAATGCGATGAACTCACCGCGTGCGAGACGCAGGGCCGTGTTGCGCGCTTCTGCGACGCCGCGGTTCTCCTGGAATACGGCACGCACGCGGGCGTCGCGCTCCATGTATGCTTTCGCAACAGCAAAGCTATCGTCGTGGGAGCCGTCATCGACGACGATGATCTCGAGGTCTTCGAAGTCCTGGCGCAGCACGGACTCGATCGTATCCGTGAGATACGGCAGCGAATTGTACGCCGGGACGATCACGCTCAATGTGGGGCGGCTCATGGCGCCCCCCGCATGGCCAGGACGAAGGCCGACACACCGAGCCTGCGCTGGACGAGGATCGCGTGGCCGACGGAACGCACGACCATCGCGCATGCCGTCGCGAGGGCCGCGCCGGTCGCGCCCAGGCGGGGGATCAGCAGCAGCGCGAGCGCGAGGCTGACCGCGACGGCGATTCCCATGATCGCCGCGGCGACGCCTTCATGACCGGTCATGTTCAGCAGGTGCGGCGCGAGGCCGACGCTCGCGGGAACGACGTGACCGGCCGCGAGCACCGCGAGCACGACCCAGGCATCGCGGAAGCCGGGGCCGAACAGCGAGAGGATCGGCCCGCCGAAGGCGACCAGCACGAGCGCAGCCGCGACGGCGGGAAAAAACGTCCAGCGTGCAACCGACGTCGAGAACGCCTGCAGCTCGGCGTGGCGGCCGCTCGCGTGCAGTGCGGCGATCCGCGGCGTCGCGATCGTCGTGATGGCGGTGGCGGCGAGTGAAGCGAGCAACGCCGTGCGTGCGGCGGCTCCGTACAGGCCGGCCTGTTGCGGTCCGAGTAGTGTGCCCACCAGCACGAGGTCGGCGCGCTCCAGCAGCACGTAGAGCAAGGCACTGACCAACAGCGGCGCCGAGACGCGAAGCCAGCGGCGCACCTCGGGCTCGCCTCGTGCGTGAGCGCGACCAAGTGAGGACCGAACCGTACGCAGCTGGACGAGCACGACGGCGACGAGCGCGACGAAGGCGACCAGCAACACCGCCGTCGCATTCAGCGCGACGCCGGATCCCAGCAGAAGCGCAGCGCCCGCGAGCAGGCCGAGGTTCGAGCCGATGACCCAGGGCAGGTAGCCTGCCGCAGGGCGACCCAGCGAGAACCCCTGCGTCATGTGCAGCGTCGAGAGTGCGAGGAACGGCACGAGCGCGAACGCGATCCAGAGCGGCAATCGGTAGTGGTCGGGCACGGCATCGCGGAGCGCGAGGGCGACAAGGCCGCACGCCGCGCCTACCACGACACCGGAAACGAACACGCTTCGGCTCGACCAACGCACGATCGTGTGGAGCCGGGGCCAGTCGGCGTTCGTGATATAGGTCGGCATGAACCGCTGCACGCCGGCCGAGAGGCCGAGTCCGGCGGGCACGGCGAGCAGATTCGCCCACGTCCAGGCGTAGGTGAACACGCCGAACTGGACGTCGCCGAGCCAGCGTGCGAGCAGCACCTGCGTCAGGTAGGCGAGGGCGACGTTGGCGACCTGCAGCGCGAGCAGGACCGCGCCACCGCGGAGCACGGCCGGAAAGTCGCCGCCGAGCGGCGTCGTTGGCGCGATGAGGCCCTCGGCTGAAGACTCGGCCGCGAGGCTCTCGATCCGTGCGGTCGCGCTCACGTTCACTCCGCTCAGAAGATCGCCTGCGCGACGATCAGGCCGCCGGCCGAGATCAGCGCACCCAGGACGACCGCACCGTTGCGGGCCAGCCAACTTCGCTCGGGCACGAAGATCTGATCGCCCGATCGGACGTCGGTCGTGACGGGATCCGTTTGACTGATCTTCGAGAGCACGACATCACCGCCTCGAATGACGCGGATCGCGTCGAGCTTGCCGTTCGGCGTCGCACCGCCCGCGAGGGCGACGGCGTCGCCGACCATCATCGTGGGATCGACGTGGTAGAGGCCGGGCCGCTGGACTGCGCCGAGGATGCGCACGCGCGTGAGCAGACTGAGCTGCACCGCCTGATTCACGAGCTGGGCCTCCAGGTCGCGGATCAGGTCGCGTTTCAGCTCATCCGCCGGAATGCCGGTGACCTCGATCGTGCCGAGCAGCGGCAGCGTGACAGTGCCCGTCTCATCGACGAAGTAGTCACCGTTTAGCGCAGGCTCGCGCCAGAAGCGGAGCCGGATCCCGTCGCCCGGCTTGAGTTCCGGCAACGCGCGCGCAAGCGATCCATTCGAGGACTGCGCGGACGCGGGCGTGTCCGTTCCGAATGCACCGAGCAGCGCGGCCAGTGCCGCGACCACGACGCCGAACCGGACGCGTCGGTCGGACCCGCCGGAATATCCTTTCGCTGCGTTCATGGTCATACCGCCAGTTTGCTGTAGCTCACGTAATAGGACGGCAGCTCGACATCGTTGAGCACGATGCCTTCGACGCGGCCGCCGGCCCGGGCCAGGCGACGCAGCGTCAGGTCGAGCGCGAGCCGATCGGTGGCGCCGCCGCGGACGACGACGAGCACGGCATCGACGCGGGCGGCGATGGAGGCCGCATCGGACAACACGTTCAGGGGCGGCGTGTCGACGACGACGAGGTCGAATTGCGACTCCGCCCAGCTGATCAACTCATCGAGCGCGGCCGTGTCGAAGAGCTCGGCGAGACGGCCCGGATAGCTGCCGGCGGTCAGGACGTGCAGCTGAACGCCGGGCGAGGGCTCGACGACACGCAGTGCGTCTTCGGCCGAAACGGCGCCGTTCAGGACCTCGGACAGGCCGAGCGAGCGGCCGCCCAGGCCGAAGAACCGGGACACGGCACTGCCGCGCAGGTCGGCATCGATGATCAGCGTCTTCGCCGGGTAGCTCGCCCAGGCGACTGCCAAGTTGCACGACGTCAGGGTCTTGCCCTCGCCGCGACTGGTGCTCGTGATGGCGACCGACCGCGGCTTGCCTTCGGCCGATCCCGTGCGCGCGAACCGGAGGTCGGTGGCCAGACTGTGGAACGACTCCCACGCCACTTCCATCTGGCGCGCCTGCCGGCCCGGTCGCGCGAGAGCCCGCGTTGCGCCGTTCGTGGAAACGGGCAGTGCTTGAATCGGCCCCGGATCGTCCAACCGCGCGACCATGCCGAGCACTGGGAAGCCGAGGCCGTCCTCGACTTCGTGCCGGTCGTAGATGCGCGTGTCGGCGTACTCGCGATACAACCCGAGCATCAGACCGAAGCCGATGCCGAGGATCGCGGCAAGGCCGAGGTTGAGGGGCACGTTCGGTGAAGTCGGCCGGTAAGGCAGCGTCGCGAGATCGACGATGCGGACGCTCGGCAGGTTCACAGCCTGTGCGACTTCGGCTTCCTTGAGGCGCGTCTGCAGGAAATGGTGCAACTCTTCGAGCAGCGTGACCTGCCGGCGCAGCCGGGCGGACTCGATCTCGCGCGATGGAATCGCATCCAGCTCGCGGCCCGCGCGCGCCAGCACGCCGTCGAGAGATGCGACCTGCGCGGCCAGTCCCTGCTGATAGGTCGTCGCAATCGAGCGCAACTGGTCCTGGATCTCGGAGATGCGCAGGTTGACGGCAACGAGGTCCGGGTTCAACTCGCTGCGCCGAAGCCCGAGCTCGCTCTTCTGGTTCTCCAGCTGAACGAGCGACTCGAGCAGCTGCGCGACCACTTGCGTCTGCGATTTCATGAACGTGGGGAAACTGGCCAGGCGGCGGTAATCGACTTCGTCGGCCGGCCCGGCCTCGACCGCGCCGATCACGGACTGCAATGCGACCAGCTCCGCCGCGAGCAACTCGCGTTGCGCCTTGATCTCGATGAACCGATCGACCTCGCCGGCAGCCCGGACATCGAGCGCGACGGCCCGCGCGGACAGTGCGTACCGGCGGACCTGCTCCTCTGCCGCCGTCAGTTGTGTGGTGACCTGCGTGACCTGGTCGGCCAGGAACTCCGCGGCGGCATTCGCCTCCGCACGCTGCAACGTGGAGCGCAGCGCCAGATAGCTGTTCGACACTTCCGCGCACAGGCTCTGCGCGTCCTCGGCGGACTGTGCGTTGCACGTCACGAGAATGACTTCGGCGTTCTCCTCGGCGGCCCGTACGTGGAGCCGGCGCCGCAGTCGTTCGATGACCTTGCCGAACGGTGTGACCTCGAGCTCGACCGCGTCGACGCGGCCTGCCTCGGGAAGCGTGAACGTCAGGCCGCCCAGCGCCACGGTCGCACCCGCTGCGTGCCGCTCCGCCGCGGCTGCGCCCGGAGCCTGCACCGCATAGGCGCCATCGCCGGCGGGCCTGACCGTGTAGACGCCGGGCAGGGCGTCCGGCGCCGCGGCAAAGGCCGGGAGCACGGTGGCCGGACGCGCGGGGCCGTCGGCGGTCTCGGCGCGGACGTGCAAATCGAGTGCATCGGTGACAGGCTCGAGAACGCTGTGGCTGCGCAGCAACGCGATCTCGGTTTCCGCATTGCGCGATTGCCCCAGCCGCTCGAGGACGGCCAGCGCCGCATTGCCCTTGGTCGACGACGAACCTTCCTCGATCAGGAACGACGCCGTCGATTCGTAGCGCGGCGGCACGACGAGCGTGATCGCCGTGACGACAGCGACGATCGCGACGAATCCCAACACGATGCTGAGAGCACGTCGTCGCAGGACGGCACGGATGGGCCGGGGCCGGTGCGGTGCCGCCGAACCGTTGCCGCCTGGCGAGGGTCGAGCCAGCTGCGGCCGGCGCGCCGGCAGACCGTCGTTTTCCGAATCATCGGACGAGGGCAGGTAGTACGTCGTCATGTCAAAGCTCTCCGCTCAAGCAGAGTCGGCGGAATCGCTCAACGCGCGCCACGCCGGTTCCAGACAGCGCCGACCGTCCGCAGCACGATCTTCAGATCCAGCCACAGAGACCACTTGTCGATGTAGTGCAGGTCGAGCGCGACCAGTTCATCGAAATCCAGGTCGCTGCGTCCACTCACCTGCCAGAGGCCCGTCATGCCCGGTCGCACGCTGAACCGCCGCATCGACGACGCTCCATCGAAGTGGCTGACATCGCGCGCCGGCAACGGCCGCGGCCCGACGATCGACATGTCGCCCGCAAGCACATTGAACAGCTGGGGCAGCTCGTCCAGCGACGTGCGTCGCAGCAACGCACCGACCCGCGTCACCCGGGGATCCCGGCGCATCTTGAAAACGGCGCCATTCGCCTCGTTATGCGCCTCCAGGTCCGCCTGCATCGCCTCCGCACCCGGCACCATCGTCCGGAACTTGATCATTCGGAAGCCGCGCTTGTTCAAGCCGTGCCGCCACTGAATGAAGAACACGGGACCGCCGTCCTGCAGGCGGATCGCCAGGGCAATGAGGGCCATGAACGGCGCGAACAGGATCAGCGACGTGAGTCCGACGACAAAGTCGATGCTGCGCTTGATCCGCCGTCGATAATCACGCGACACCGCCCGCAGTGTCACACTGGCGAGGGCGGGCGTGTCATCGAGCTCGGCCGGTGTGTGATCCCAATCGAAGACATCGGCGAGGTATCGCGCATCCACACCCATTCGCTCGCAGGTGCGAATGGCGTGCTGAATCTGCGTGTACTGGGACTTCACGGGCAGTGCGATCACGACCTCGTCGACCACGTTGTGCATGAGCAGCGACTCCAGGTCCTCCAGTCGGCCCAACGTGTGACGATCGACATCGGCGGGAACACCGTTGGTGCGCGAATCCACGAACCCGAGCACTTCGTGACCGGCAGGGTCAGCATCGAGCGTGCGCCGCACGTGCTGCGCACGCGGTCCGCTGCCGAGGATGACGACGCGCCTGCCGCCCTGTGAGCCCGCCGGCAGCAGCTGCCGCAACACGACACGACTGGCCAACGTGCCCAGGTACGCGACGGCCCAGAATGCAGCAGCGGCCGTGAAGAGCCTGCCGTTCGACAACGCCACACCCGGCTGCAGGGCCAGGTAGGCCATGAGAAGGGCCGTGCCCGGCAGCGTCCCCGCCAGCAGGCGCTGCGCCTCATCGCGCCAGGCGCGCAGGCGCCGGCCATCGTACAGCTCGACCGCCGCGAACGAGGCGTGCCATGTCGCCAGGAAAGCGCCCAGCAGAAGC
>JBFJPA010000016.1:0-18925 GCA_041617355.1 Longimicrobiales bacterium | reverse complement strand
TTCTGCTCGACGAGCAGGATGCCGTTGCCCATCCGCAGCTCCAGCGTGAGTTCACCCGGCGCGCGCGGCGTGTAGGCGTAGTCGTACGTCTCGCCAACGGCGATGAACTGGTCGGCCAGTTCGGGCGCACGCTGCGCGGGCGGCCGGTCGAAGCCGTCCTTAGCCACGGGGGTCCAGCGCACCGGGAATCCATCCAGAGTAAGCCGGATGCGCGTGTTCGGCCGGTTCAACGTGATCTGCATGAAGCGCATCCGGTACGTCGTGCCCACACGCCACGTGCGCGGCTGCGTCGGGTTGGCGCCGTTCATCGCGGGAATGCCGTCATCGCGGAACGCAGACTCGCCGAACAGGAAGACGATATCGGTGTCCGGGTCGCGCGGCTGATCAGGCTCGAGCACGAGGAACGCGCCGTACAGCCCCGATCCCTGCTGGCGCAGATCGTTGATGTGTGTATGGTACATGAAGCTGCCGGCGCGCGGCGGCGTGATGCGGATCTCGAACGAGTCGCCCGGCGCGATGGCCGGCGTCAGCTTTTCGGGATATCCGCTCAGGCCCGCGACGCCGTCGAAATAACTCTCGATTTCCAGCCCGTGCCAGTGGATCTGGCTCGGCTCGCCCGTGCGGTTGAACACACGGATGCTCGTGGGCTCGCCTTTGCGCAGCACGAGTGTCGACGACGGGAAGACGATCGAGTCTGCGGCCGGCGGTGCCGCGCCTTCCTGGAGTACGTAGGCGAACTGCCTGCCGCTCCGCCCGCCCTGTGCAGGCGCCGAGTTGATGTAGAGGCGCATCTCGCGGCGCTTCGGCTCATTGGGGACCCAGCCCTCGGGCGGCCTCACATAGATGCCCATCACGAGCCCGCCCATGCCTTCCTCGGCATGATGGTCCGCGTTGCCATGGGCGTGCGGGTCGGTGTACAGCGCATCGAAGAGCGCCTCGAGCGCCGCGGGATCCGCGCTCATCGGCGGGTTCGGGACCACGTGCGCGCTCATGTGGCAGTGGAACAGCCAGCCACCCGGCCGGTCGGGCGACCATGCGATCGCCATCGTTCCGCCCGCGGCGATCCGGCTGGTCACGGCGGTGCGCCGGCCGCGCTCCCAGAACACGGTGTCGCGGAAGAGGTCGCCACGCGCATCGATGCGGTAGTAGAAACCGTGCAGGTGCATCGCGTGCACCGACTCGGAAACGTTGATCATGCGCCAGTGCACGGTGTCGGCCAGGTCGTAGGTCATTCGTTCGGTGTGCGGCCAGGGCCGGCCGTTGATGACGAGGATCTGCGAGTCGAACATGGGCGATCCGTCGGGCAGCCGTTCCCGGACCCAGGCACCGATCATGAGGACGCGGTCGTCGGGGCGCGGGCCCGGCTCATCGATGATGAGCGCGCCGTTGAGCTGGCTGTCCTCGAAGGCTCGCGCACCGAGGTTCGGAGCGCCGGTCGAGCCCCAGTAGTAGTACGTGCCGGGCACGTCCGCCGTAAACGTGACATCGCGCGTGGAGCGGGCGGGCACGCGCAGCGGCTGCCGGACTCCGGATCGCCGTTCCGTGAACCCGCGAACCACGACGGCCGTGTCGAGCCGGTTCGCCAGCGTCACGCGGATGGTCGTGCCACGCGTGACGCGGATGAGCGGGCCCGGCGTGCTCGGCGCCCCGCCCTTTTCTGCGAAGGCGAGGACCTCAGCGGCGGGCTCGTCCCTGCCGAGCGGGCGCCACTGGCCTTTCACGATCTCGAGGTCCAGCTCGAGCACACCGCTCTCGAGCGTGCCGGCAGGTTCGAGATTGTCGTTCCACTCGATAGCGGGTGCCTGCTGCTGCGGGACCGGCCCGCTCGTCGCAGTGGTCCAGGCGAGGCTCAGGGCGATGGCACAGGCCAGACTCGTGGCGACATGCACGGCGCCTCCCTCGTTCGAGGATCAGCGTGCCGGGCGCTCGGGTTTCAGCGCGGGGCGTTCTTCTGCCGGGGTGATCCACCAAGTTAATGGGCGGGGCCTGTTCGCGACACGTTCACGTTCCGGCGCGTGTCATCGCCTCCCGAGGCCGCACCACGACGACACAGCCCGCTCTCGGCGACCGCACGACCTGCAGGTTCTGTGCGGCTCCTCTAGTCCATGGCAAGCGCGGCTGCAATGTCGGCCCGAAGGGCGCGCGTGGGATCTCTGAGTCTCGCGATGCTGCCCCGAGCCGTTCGCAGCGAGGAACCCCAGAGCCTCAACAGGCGGGGAAGCTGCTCATCGCTCCGCAGCGCGCTCAGCGCTCTGTCGGTTTCGTTGCGGTCGAGTGCAGGTGCACACGTGAGCGGAACAGCATCGAAGTCACACGTTCCGGTGATGGCCTCCTGGACCTCGAGAGCGATTGCGCTGCGTACCGCGTTCCGGTAGGGAACACGATTCTCGTTGATCAACTCGAAGTTCCGCACCGCCCACCGTTCGGTCTCCCGGTGGTACGCGACGATTCTGTTCCTCAGTTCGTCAGCGCGGATGAAGCGCAGACTGCCGGTCGCAATCAGGTCCTGGAACGTGGCATCAGCGAGCGCGGGTGTGCCGCCGCGACTCGCCACGTAGAGGGTCGTCAGTCTTTCCGCGGCGCCCGCATCCACGTGCCCTCCGGCAAGGATCTCGAGTGCCGCCCGAACGTGGCGGAGCCGCTCTTCTATGCCCGTGGCGACGGACTCCAGGTGCTCTTCATTGTACGCCAGGTCGAGAGCCAGCTGTTCGAGGTACCGTCTGGCAGCCGTCTGCTCTTTGATGCCTTCCCGCCAGCCCTCCACAGCAAGTGCGGTGAGCACGCCCAGTACAATCAGCGCGAACTCACTGCCCATGCGAGCCAGCGTCGATCTACGATTGGACATGATGATCCATCCAAGATCAGTGCCGTCGGAAAGCCAACCTTACCAGCGAGGCGCTGCCTCACACAATCCTGCGTGAGGTCGTAACGCCACCGGACACACCGGACGGCAGCGGGGCATAGCCGGTGCAATGCGAGTCGGAATCCCGGGACGCTTCGAGATCGCGTCCGCTCACCGCCACCCGACGCCGGCCTCGAATCCTGGTGCGTTGACCTGCAGACCGCCTGGAGTGGGCGCGGCGGCCTTCCCATCCCACGACGCGGGCGGAGGGTCGGCTACGTCGAGGCAGGGAGCGGACGGCGGCGCCGCGGCGCGCTTGCCTGCGCTATTCCGACCCGCCCGCCTGGTCCATTCCGGCACAGACGCGGGGTCGTCCGTAACGCCGAGTTCTTGACAGCCCCTTGTGCCACGTGTACTTCGATGCAATGCGGCGTCCGGCACGTCCCTTGGTGTGGGTTCCTGGCAACCCGAACCAGGAGTGGGTATGAGCCGGAGCATCGTTGTCGCCGCGGTCGCTGTCATGCTTCTGGGACTCGCACCGCAGGACACAGCCCGCACCGTTGCCCGTTTCGACTTCGAGGTCGCCGACGGACCTGCCCTCTCGCCCGACGGCCGCTACCTCGCAGTCGGCGCATGGGAACACGGTCTCCACGTCGTCGAGGTGGCCACCGGACGGCACTGGCCAGTGCTGCGGGGCGAAATCGGGATGGTCGACTGGTCACCGCGCGGGGACCGGCTCGCTTTCGGCCGCTGGGACGAGGAGGCCGGCACCAACTCCATCTGGACCCTGCCGATCGACCGCGCCACCGGTCGCGCGACGGGTGAGGCCCGTCGGGTGAGCGCGAGCAGTGGCAGCGTGGCGGCGTTCTCGCCCGACGGTGCGTCGATCGCCTTCGCCGACTGGAGCGCGCCGGGCCAGCGCCTCGTCGTCGTGCCGGCTCGCGGCGGACGCGAGCGCGTGCTCGCACAGGCGGAGCGCAACATCTACAGCATCGCGTGGTCGGACGACGGGACGTGGGTCTACTATGCGCACAACGTCTTTGGAAGCCCGCGCGCCATCGTCGCGCGCGTGCGCGCGGCGGGTGGCGGCGCGGAGGTCGTCTGGGAGACCCCATCCGGGGGGCCGTGGGTGACGGAGCCGGGTCCCATGATCGTGCAACCCGAGGCGGGGCAGCAGTTCGGGTTCTCCAGGGAAGCGGGGAGCCCGCACACTTCACCCGCCGTGTCGCAAGGCGGTGATTACATCCGTGTCCTCGACCGCACCGGCCGCAACGTTCTCACCACGCTGCTCCCGCCGCCGGGCGCGGACGCGTCGATCACCACCGCGTCCAGGGACCGGACACGCTTCTACGGCATGCAGAGCACCCAGGAGTTCCGGCTGATGGCCCTGTCGCTCACGGGCGGCAGCAGCCGGATGCTCGACGCGGGCCCGGTCCGGCAGACCGTGGGCGCGTCTACCTCCGGGGACCGGATCGTCTTCCTGACCGAGGTGGAAGGTGCCCTCGGTTTCGTCGCCATGTCGCTCGACGGCAGCGGACGCCGCGAGTACAGGCCCGGATCGCTCCCGGCCACACGACCGATGAGCGACAACTGGCACCGGTTCGTGGTCTCCCCGGATGGAAACCACCTCGCCTACACGTCGCTGGACACGATCAACCACCTGGTTGTCCTCGACCTTCGCACCGGGCGGGAGCGTGTCCTCGCGTCTGCCGGGCGTCTGCAGTTTCGCTGGACGTCGAACGATGCGCTGCAGGTCGAGCGGCTCGAGAGCAGGATGCGCCGCTCACGACGCTCGATCCACCTCGTCACGCTCGGTGGCACGGACCGTCTGCTGCGCGTCATCGCCGAGGAATCTACCCTCGGTGAGACGTCGGTCACGCTCGTCAATGACACCCTGGCCTTCCTGGCCTCGCGAGAGCGCGTCGAGCTGCTGCCCCTCCCCGCCGGAGAGGCACGCGTCGTTTTCCGCGGCCACAACGCCGGACCCGTGAGCCTTTCCCCGGACGGCCGCTACCTCGCGATCCGGACGGTGAACCGGCTGGTGCCTCGATACGGCCGTGAGGAGAGCTTCATCGACGATACCGACGCGATCGCGATCGTCGACCTGGCTACGGGTCAGCGCCGCGACCTTCAGCTCGACCTGGTTTCCCCACGGCTGGGCGGTCCGGCCGTGTGGCACCCCGACGCCCGGCACCTGGTGATCACCCTCGCGCGCAGCTCGGGCGAGCGGGACACGTACCTCGTCCCGATCAACGGCGACCGCCCCCGTGTGCTCGCCCGGGACGTGGTGTCGAACTGGCCCTATCCCCAACTGCTCGAGGGCGGTAACACCATGCTTGTCACGGTCGGCGGCCCGTTCACCAGCGCCATCGTCGAGCTGTCCGCTGGAGCGGGGGTGCGCCGGTCTTCCACGGGTCGTAAGTGAACGCGATGCGTAGGCATTGATCCGATGCTTCAGCGGGTGCTCCTGGTCGACGACGACGCGCGAGTGCGCACGACGCTTGGCGATGCCCTCGTCGAAGCAGGTTACGCGGTTCGTCGCGCCAGCAGCGGTCCGGAGGCGCTGGAGCTGATCCGCGCAGAGCAGCCGGACATCGTTCTGAGCGACGTGCGCATGCCGTCGCTGGACGGCCTCGAGCTCCTCGCGCTCCTGCGCGAGCGGGTTCGCGAGACGGACGTGGTCCTCATGACGGCGTTCGACGACATGCCGACGGTCGTCGCCGCGATGCGCTCCGGGGCTGCCGAGTTCCTGGTCAAGCCGATCGACCTGGACAACCTGCTTGCGGTGCTGCGGCGCCTCTTCGAGGACCGTGCCGTGCGCCGGCGGGCGAAGTCGCAAAGCGCTGCGCCGCCCGAGGTCCACGGACTGGTCGGGCGGGACCCGGCGATGGTGCTCGTCTACAAGCGCATCGGACAGGCGGCGGGGAACCGCGCCACCGTGCTCGTGCGCGGTGAGAGCGGCACGGGCAAGGAGATCATCGCGCGCGCCATCCACGACAACTCGACTGCGGCGGACGAGCCGTTCGTGCCCGTCAACTGCGCGGCACTGCCGCAGACCCTGCTCGAATCCGAGCTCTTCGGCCACGTGCGCGGCGCGTTCACCGGCGCGGTCGGCGACCGGCGCGGACGCTTCGCGCAGGCCGGCAGGGGGACGATTTTTCTCGACGAGATCGGTGACACCACGGCCGAGTTCCAGACCAAACTGCTGCGCGTGCTCCAGGCCCGTGAATACACTCCCGTGGGCGCGGACCGCGTCGAGCGCACGGACGCGCGCGTGATCGGCGCGACGCATCGCAACCTGGAACAGCTGTTGACCGACGGCGCGTTCCGCGAGGACCTGTACTACCGGCTCCGCGTCTTCGAGATCGTCGTGCCGCCGCTCCGTGATCGCATGGGCGACCTGCCGCTGCTCGCCGAGCAGCTCGTCCTGCGCGCCGCCATGACGGCGGACGTGGAGCCGCCGACGTTGTCGGAGCCCGCACTCGAGCTGCTGCGCGGTCACTCCTGGCCCGGCAACGTGCGCGAGCTCGAGAACTGCCTGACGCGCGCCGTGCTGCTCGCGTCGGGCAGCGTGATCCGGCCGGATCACATCTCGATCAGCTCGGCCAGCGAACGAGTTGGGCCGCTCGCTCCGCTCTCCGAAGTGGAGCACGAGCACGTGACGCGCGTGCTAGCCGCCTCGGGCGGCAACAAGTCCCGAGCCGCGAAGATTCTGGGCGTCTCGCGCGCCAGGCTCAATCGTCTGCTGCGGCGGTTCGACCTCGAATGATGCGCCGAGCCCGGGTCCCATCGTTTCGACTCCTGGTGGTCGGAATCGTCGTTGGAGGCGGCATCCTGCCGCTCGGGCTGGTCGGACTCTGGCTGGCGCGCACGTCGATTCGTTCGGGGGAATCGCTCCTCGAGGGCGAGCTGTCCCTCATGCTGGACCGGATCGCGTCCGGCGTCGAGCAGCGCTGGGATCTGCGCCAAGGGAATCTGCTCCTGCTCGCCCATAACGCCGAGGTCGTCGAGGCCCTGCTCGCACCCGCGAGCCCGGCCCGCGACGATTCCGTTCACGCATACCTGTCCGAAGTCTACGCGCCGCAGCGGACTCGATTGCCGCTGGTGCGGATCACGGACGAGAGCGGCGTCGTACGCTGGCAGCTCGAGGACAGCGTGCCGATGGTCCGGAGCCCCGACCGTCAGCTGGCAGGCGGGATCTCACCCGATCCGCCACTGATCTTCAGGGAACCGATCGTGGAGGACGGCCGCCGCCTGGGCGAGCTCGAGGCACACATCCGGTTCGCCTCGTTGCTGCCCGCGGACAGCGCGACGCGTCAGGTCGCGAATGCCTCCCTTTCGGTCATGGCGGAGGCCGGCGTCGTGCTGTCTTCAGGTTCGGAAACTGCGGCGGACGAAGATGTCGTCCGCGTCCGGCGCACGCTGCAACGTCCGGCCATCACCATCGAGGTAGCCGCACCCAGCGCACTCTACGTCGGCCCGTTCCGCCGGGCCGCGTTCGTGGGAACGGTCGTGCTGGCTCTGTGCGCCGCGGCGTCTCTGCTCGTCACCACGCTCCTCGCACGACGCCTCACGCGATCACTGTCCGATCTGGCTGTCGCAGCGGATGCGGTGGCACACGGCCGGCTGGAGCAGCGGGTGGACCCGCGCGGCCCCGACGAGGCGCGTCGGCTGGGCACGGGCTTCAACGCCATGACGGAGAACCTCCAGGCCACACTGGAGGCCATGGCGAAGCAGAAGTCGCTGGCCGATGTCGGCGAGTTCGCCGCCCAGCTGGCCCACGAGGTCAGGAACGCGCTGACCGCCGTGCGTGTGAACCTGCAGCGCGCGCAGAAGCGGATCGGGACGGAGCCGGCGACTGAGTTGCTCACGCAGAGTCTCGACCACGTGGAGCACCTCGACCGCGTGGTCACCGGAGCGCTCCGCGTCGCGCGAAGTGGGCGCGTCGACTCGGCGCCGGTGGACCTCGCGGCCGTGCTGACCGCATCCGAGCGTGCTGTTGCCGACACGCTGACACGAACCGACGTGCGCCTCACTCGGCGGGGTGAGTTTCCGACGGTCCGCGTCAACGGTGACGCGAGCGCGCTCCAGCTGCTTTTCACGAACCTGCTCCTCAACGCCGGTGAGGCGAGCCCGGCAGGAGGCGTGGTCGAGGTGGCGGCCCGAGCGGACGCCTATCATGTCGTAGTCGAGGTAAGCGATGAAGGCGCGGGAATCCCGGGCGATCAGCTCGCACGGGTATTGGAGTCCCTCTACACGACGAAACCCAACGGCACGGGTCTCGGACTACCGATCGCCCGCCAGATCGCCAGGGCTCACGGGGGCACACTGACCCTGGAAAACGGTAAGGACTCAGGGCTCACAGCGCGCGTTCGGCTGCCCCTGGCCTGACGGCTCGCGAGGCCGGGGCCCTCCTGACCATGACCGACGATCGGCACCGCAGATGACGTTGCCGATCCTCTCCCGTCGTTCTCCGTGTTCTCTGTGGTTGAAAGATCCGTTGCCGTGCTCCGTGGTGAACGGAGCTACTCGGGCACCGGAACGGCCGGCATGACACCCGACCCGAGCGGCTGAGGCAGAGGCAGGCCAGGCCGGCGGCCGATGGCGTGGATCGCGCCGAGCACGTGGACGAGGGCGAGCATGACGAGACAGACGAAGACGACGGCGCGCTGCAGGGTGGAGAGTCTCGCGCGGACCGGAACGGGACTCTGGACGGGTGCAGTGCGTCGCAATCCGCCGCTTTCCTGAAGCAGGGTATGCATGTCCGCACCGCAGCTGGCGCAGAGCCGCTCGGCGCGGGGGTTCACGCCCCAGCAGTGGGGGCAGACGCGGAGAAGGCCGAGCGGGGAGCGAGCGCCGGGGCCGGTGCTTCGGGTCTCGCGTCGGGGCTCGGTCGACCGCGCGGGTCCTTCAAGCATCGGAGGCGGGCCCGCGCGGCCGCTGTGTGGCGTCTGTCAGGAAGGAGTCGCGAACCTGGCGCAGCAAACGCTCGATGCCGTCGCCGCGGGCGGGGAAGAGGTGCCGGTCCGCGATCCGGTTGAGAGCCACACGGAGCTTCGGAAACGTCTCGGAACAGACGAGATAGACCTTGTCGAGGCCATGTTCCTCGGCGGCCCGGAAGCGAGCCGCCATGCGGAAGCCGGTGGCGCCCATCGATTCGTAGTAATCGAGGCCCGGGGCGCCCCGCCGCCGGACACGCGATGTGATGTGGTCCGGGAACAGACCGCTCAGCCAGAGCGCGAATTCGCCGAGGTGAACACGGAGCTGGAAGGCGCGGTGGCCGCCGGCGCGATCGCCTTCGCCGAGGATGTCGACGAGGTACTGGAACTGCGCCAACTGCGACTCGAATTCGCGGTCGCGGGCCATGCGTCCGAATGTGAGGAGCAAGGCGGTCAGGTAGTCGGCGAGGACACGGTCGTCGATGCCGTCCTCGAGCAGTGCGTGGCGCGCCAGCAGGTAGAAGATCAGGGCCGGTCGGGCCGTACTGAACTCGCGGCCCGAGAGCATGGCGTTGTACGTGCGCGGATCATCGAGCAACGCATCGAATCCGCCGTCGCGGAGGCGTTCCTCCTGCGACGCGCGGGCGTCCTCGGCGCCGCGGCTCAGAATCCAAACGACGAACTCGGCGTCGTTCCGACTGAACGACGAACGAACGTTGGGAACGATCATGCGTTCATACCTCCGCGCATGGCCGTCATCGTGCGACGGCGCCACCGTCCTTGCTGAGGAGGATCAACCCGTCCTAGACTCTCTCGGGAAGAGACCTCTCCCGATGGTGCAACTGCCGGCACCTCCTCCGGATACGTCTGGCGGCGGGCAAAGGATCCGCCGGCCTGGCCAGGTGAAACCGATGTTGCGGCGCAACAGCCTCGAACGGCGGCTGTTCGGCTGGCTGCTCGTGCTGGCCCTGCTCCCGCCGCTGGCCGTGCTCGGCGGCGCGTTCGCCGCCGGCGCCGGCTGGTTCGAGTGGATCGGCACCCTCGGGCCGTGGGAGCGGGTGGCCGAGAGCGGCCGGGACCTGCTCGATGCGACGGCCGTCCACGCCGGGTCAGACTCCACTTTGGCGGCCGCCGCGGCGCGCCACGAGCAGCAGCTCTCGCAATCCTTGATCCAGGCCAACCGTTGGGCCTTTCTCGGCGCCCGGCTGGCCGCTGTCCTGAGTATCGTCGCACTGGGCATCGGGCTTGTGTTGGCCACGGTCGCGCTTCTCGCGGCCCGTCGTTTGGCGCGAGAGCTGGCCCGGCCGATCCAGGAGCTGGTGGCGTGGAGCGAGCTGATGGCGCACGGCAAGCCGCTGCCCGAGCCCGCCTCCGCCGAGCGCGGCGATGTCGAGGAAGTCGGTGCCCTCCGCTTCGCCATGCGCCGGGCCTCGTCCCAGATCGCGGAGGCACGGGATCGGGCGCTCGAGGCCACGCGCGTGAGCGCCTGGGGCGAAATGGCGCGTCGCGTCGCCCACGAGATGAAGAACCCGCTGACGCCGTTGCGGCTGGCGGCGCACCGGCTCCAGCGTTCGGGGACGGAGCCCGAGGCGGTCCGCGAGGTCGCCGAGGTCCTGGCCGAGGAAACCGCGAGGCTGGATGAAATGGCGCGTCAGTTCGCCGCGCTCGGCCGGCCGCCGGAGGGGCCGCCCAGCGAGGTCGACCTGCGGGAACTCATCGAACGCCTGCTCGAGACCGACGTGCCGCCGCGTTTGCAGCGCTCGGTTACCGTCGGGCCGGGAACCTGTGTGATCGAAGCCCACTACGACGCCGTGCTGCGCGCGTTCCGCAACCTGCTGCGCAACGCCGTCGAATCCGTGGACGGGAACGGCAGCGGACGCATAGACGTTCGCATCGAGCCGGCGGGTGAGGCGGGAGTCGTCGTCGCGATTGCGGACAACGGCGTGGGATTTCCGCCCGGCCTGGCCGAGCGAATTTTCGAGCCGGACTTCACATTGAAGGCCGGCGGCACGGGTCTCGGCCTGGCCGTCGTTCGCCAGGTCGTGGCCGCGCACGGGGGAGAGGTCCGTGCGCGTTCACGGCCGGACGGAGGCGCCGAGTTTCTCGTGCGATTGCCGCCGGTCCCGGCTGCGTCCGAGGCCGTTTGATGGACACTTGAATTCGAGGACGTGATTGCATGCGACAGGCAATGATCGCCGCACTGATGATTTCGCTGCTGGCGGCGTGCGCGGTCCGCTTGGGTGGACCATCACCGGCACCGTTTCGGGTGGTCGTGCTCTCGTCAGCCGAGACGGACGCTGCGGCCGTTGCGGCCGCGATCCGGGAGCAGAACGGCCAGATCGCGCTGGTCACGGCGGACCGCGACAGCGCCTGGTTTGCAGAGGTCGCGAGCGGGGCCGGCCTGGAGCTGTCCGGCCCGGGCCACACGGGTCCACACTCGATGGCATTCCTGACCTCGCAGCTCAAGCTGCTGGGCGACACGTCGATCGTGCTGCTGGTTCCGTCGGGCGGCCGGATCCACATGCACGATGCACTCTACGAGATCGCGGAGAACCGGCAGATCGATCTGATGATGGTCGACGTGGACGGCGTGCAGGATGTGCGTGACGGCGTACGTACGCTGCTCATGTACATCGCGTCGGACGTCGGCAACAGCGTGCCGCTGGTGCTGGGTGTTTCGGCACGGACGACACAGGTCGATGACAGTGTGGCGGTCCTGTTGCGCGCCGCCTTCGCGAGCGCGAAAGACTGCGCGGCCGCGGACGCGTCGAGCGCCGATGGCACGAGTGCGTCGATCGCGGTCGCGGGATTGGCGCTGTTGTACGGTCCGCCCGCTCGGCTGCAGTGCGAGGACGCCCGGATGACGGGGAACGGCCAGGGCATCAGCGCGCGCCTGGTGGTCGGTCGCTGAGGCCGTCCGTTGGCCGTCATCCTGGTCGTCGACGATGAGCCCAACATCCGCCGGATGCTGGCGAGCCTGCTCACGGCCGAGGGACACCGGGTCGAGACGGCGGCCGATGGCGCGAGCGGACTGAGCGCCGCAGCCGGCGGGACGGCGGACGTCGTTCTGCTCGACCTCGCCCTGCCGGACACGACCGGCCTCGACGTGCTGGAATCGCTCCGGCGCGAACAGCCCACCCTGCCCGTCGTGATGATGAGTGGGCGCGCCACCCTCGGCGATGCGGTGCGCGCGACCAAACTGGGCGCCTTCCATTTCATCGAGAAGCCGCTCTCGCCCGAGGCCGTTCTGCTCACGGTCGAAGGCGCGATCGAGCTGCGCCGCGCTCGGGAGCTCTCGCGCAAGCTGACCGAGGAGCTGAGCCCGGGCGCCGAGCTGGTCGGCGCCAGCGTCGCGCTGCGGGAAGTCCGCGAGCTCATCGCACGCATCGCGCCCACGGACGCCCGCGTGCTCATCACGGGAGAGAGCGGAACGGGCAAGGAGTTGGTCGCGACGGCTCTGCACGCGGCATCGCCCCGCTCGGCCCGACCGTTCGTGCGTGTGAACAGCGCCGCCCTGCCGCGCGAGTTGGTCGAGTCCGAGCTGTTCGGTCACGTCAAAGGCGCATTCACGGGTGCGACCGAGACGCGGCGGGGTCGATTCGAGCTGGCGCACGGCGGCACGCTGTTTCTCGATGAGATCGCGGACCTCGCCCTGGAGGCGCAGGCCAAGCTGCTGCGCGTCATCGAGAGCGGGACCATCGAACGGCTCGGCGATGAATCGGCCGTTCCCGTCGATGTTCGCGTGATCGCCGCGACGAATCGCGACCTGAACGAGGAGATGCGAGCCGGTCGGTTCCGCGAAGATCTCTTTTACCGGCTGGACGTCCTCCATATTCACATACCGCCACTGCGTGAGCGGGCGGAGGACGTGCCGCCGCTGGTGACGCACCTGCTGTCGCGGCTGCGCCGCCGGCAAGGACTGCGCGTTCCGGAGCTTCGGCCCGACGCGGTCGCGCGTTTGAAGCGACACCGCTGGCCCGGCAACGTCCGCGAGCTCGCGAACGTATGTGAGCGGCTCGCCATCCTGCACCGCGGCGGCGTCGTCCGGCCCGCGGACCTCACGGGTCTCATCGACGAGGTGGACGACGACGGGACGGAGCAGCCGTTGACCGACCGGCTCGACGATTTCGAGCGAAGCTTGATCCTCGACGCGCTGCGCGCAGCGGACGGCAGTGTGGCGGACGCGGCGAGGCGTCTGCACACGGACCGCGCGAACCTGTACCGTCGCATGCGCCGGCTGGAGATCGACCGATGAAGCCACGGGTGAAAACGCTGGCCGGGCTGGCACCGCTGGTCCTGCTACTCGCGGCGCCGTTACGCGCACAACAGGACGTGCAGTTGACGGTCCTGCCCGACTCGATCAGCACGCGGGTGATCGCGCTCTACAACTCGGGCTTGACGACGCGCTTCACGGGCGAATCCCGCATCGCGAGCGGCTCGACCGTCGCGGGCAACGTTGCCGTGCTCGGGGGCCCGGTTACGGTCGCAGGCCGGGTGGATGGCCACCTCGTCGTGATCAACGGGGACCTGCGTCTCGAGGCGGGCGCAGCCGTGCGCGGCGACGTGGTCGTCGTCGGTGGCCAGATCACGGGCCGTGAGCTCGCCGCGATCAACGGCCGCGTCCTCCGGTTCGCCGAGCCGCTCCGGTTCCGGACGAACCCGGATGGCACGATCTCGGAGGCGCCGCCGGTAAGGGACGCCCTGTCCGCCGGCCGCGACTTCACGTTCGGCCGGGCCGACCTGCTGCTCTCCTCACGCAGCGGCTACAACCGTGTCGAGGGACTGCCCATCCAGATCGGTCCACGGTTCCGGCTCGGCGGTAGCAACCCGACCTATCTCGACGGGTTCCTGATCTTTCGCACGGCGACCGACCTCGACGAGCTGGCCGTGGACCGTCTGGGCTATGCGCTGCGGCTGGAGCAGAGCATCGGCGGCCGCGGCACGATTCGGGTGGGCGGCACGGTCTTCTCCGAGATCCTGCCGATCGAACGCGAGGGCCTGTCCGACCGCGAGAATTCGCTCGCGACGTTCCTGCTGCACCGTGATTTTCGGGACTCGTACGATGTCGCCGGTTGGACCGCGTACCTGCGCATCGCGCCGCGCGGCGGCCCGACCGACTTCACGATCGAGTTCGCCGACGAGCGCCACCGCGCCGTCGCGCCGGCGGATCCGTGGTCGATCATTCGCGGCGATGAGCCGTGGCGTCCAAATCCGCTCGTCGCCGAAGGCGATCTGCAGACGCTGCGTGCCCGACTCAGCTATGACACGCGCAACGAAGAGCTCGATCCGGCCGCGGGCTGGTTCATCCGTCTCGCCCTCGAGAAAGGCGTGGGCGGCAACTTGAACACGCCGCTCGATGTGATCAGCAACGGCGCCGATCCGTTCGCGACGCAGGAGCGGGCGCACTTCACGACCGGATCGCTCGACGTGCGAAGCTACACGCGCGTCGCGCCGTACGCGGGCGCGTCGTTCCGCTTTTTCGCTGCCGGCTCGATCGACGGTGAGACGCTGCCCCCCCAGCGTCAGCGCGCACTTGGCGGCGAGGGTAGCCTGCCGGCCTTCGCCCTGTTCCAATTCGATTGCAGCGCACGGACGCGACGTATCGAGCTGCGCAGCCAGGAGTTCTTCCCGCACTACGGCTGCGACCGGACCGTGCTGCTCCAGGTCGAATACCAAGCCGGCTTCCCCTTCTTGCGGCGGCTCGGCCGGCGGCTGGGCCTTCCCATCGACCTGGGCCAGCAGGTGCGCTGGGCCACGTTCTTCGACGCGGGCCGCGCGTGGACGCCGGCGGAAGCGACCGACGGGCGCGGGCGCGGGCAGCCCGACCTCGCCGCCGACGTTGGCATCGGCGTGCGCGTCGGCATGCTCGGCTTCTACTGGGTCGTCCCCCTGTCCGACGACGGATCGGGCCTCAACTTCTTCCTGCGCCTCGGCCGCCGTTTCTGATGCGACGGCCGGCCGCGCTCGGCTGCACCTTCTGCATCGCGCTGCTGGCCGCCGGATCGCCCGCCGCCGCGCAGACCGACGGCATCCGCCTGCGCGCCGATTCGACGAACGGCTGGAAGGCCGTGCTCCAGATCGGGTCGATCCTGGCCGACAACGCGCTTCGCGAAGCGACGCAGTCGGGCATCCCCATCCGCATCCACACCCGCGTCGAGCTGTGGCGGGATGGCTTCTTCGACGCCCTGGCCGGCAGCCGCGCGTGGAGCACCGTCCTGATCCACGAACCGCTCGGCAAACAGTTCATCGTGCGGGCCCCCGGCACCGACACGGATGGCGCACGGCACGCGTCCTACGAGGCCGCACGAGCCGCGATCGAACGCGAGGTCGTCGTCGATCTGAGCCCGCAGGAGAGAGGTCGCTACTACTACACGGCGACACTCATCATCGAGACGCTCTCCCTTTCCGACCTGGAGGAGCTGGAGCGCTGGCTCCAGGGGCAGCTGGGACCGGCCGTGTCGGGCGACCGGTCGATACCGGGAGCGCTCGGCGACGGCGCGAAGCGTCTCGTCATCCGGCTGCTGCGCCTGCCGACGCGGCGGCTCGAGGCCAGCAGCGCGCGTTTCGAGATCCGCTCCCTACCCGACGACGGAAGCTTGCCGTAACCTTCGCTCGGAGGGCCGTTCTCGCGTCGCCGTCGAGGAATCCCGCATGAGTCTGCGCACCGATCCGGCCGGTCAGACGCTGCGCCAGCGTCTGCTCGACGTGTTCGACCGGCCCGATCGAGTCCTCTCCGACGATGCGTTCGACTCGCTCGCCCGTGACATCTTCGCCTGGCAGTTCGATCGGAACGTACCGCTCGCGGCGTACTGCGAGCGCCGCGGCGCCACGCCGGAACGGATCGAGCACTGGTCCGAGATCCCGCCCGTGCCGACCGCCGCATTCAAAGAAGTCGCCCTGGTCGCAGGCGACGTTTCGACGGCCGAGGCCGTTTTCCGGACCAGTGGCACCACCGAAGGCGCGGAACGCCGCGGCGCGCACTACGTGCTCGACCTGTCGCTCTACCATGCGGCGCTGCTGCCCAGCTTCGCGCAGTGGGTCCTGCCCGATGCGGTGAGGCCGCGCATGCTGTCGCTCATGCCGCCCGCGTCCGAGCTGCCCGACTCCTCGCTGGCCCACATGATCACCGTCGTCATGAACGAGCTCGGTGGACCGGGCAGCGCGGCCTTCGCGTCGATCGAGCGAGGGCTGGACGAGGCGGCCCTCTCGGCGGCGCTCGAAGACGCATCCGACCCGGACGCGCCCGTCTGCCTGCTCGGCACGAGCTTCTCGTTCGTGCATTGGCTCGACGCCCTGCGTGCGTCTGGCCGGCGGTTCCGACTGCCGGCCGGGTCCCGGCTCATGGACACGGGCGGGTTCAAGGGCCGGAGCCGGACCGTCGCAGCCGAGACGCTGCGCGCGGACTATCGCGAATGGCTGGGACTGCCTCCCGAAGCTTGCATCAACGAGTACGGCATGACCGAGATGACCTCGCAGGCGTACGACTCGACGCTGCGGTTGCCGGGGCCACGCCGGAAGGTCCCGCCGCCGTGGGTTCGGACCCGCGTCGTCGACCCGGATACGCTCCGGCCGAGGTCCGCCGGGACCGGCCTGCTCCAGCACGTCGATCTCGGCAACCTCGGCTCCGTCATCGCCATTCAGACCGAGGATCTCGGGCACGCGATCGAAGAGGGGTTCGCCGTGCTGGGCCGCGCATCCGGCGCGCAGCCGCGCGGTTGCTCGATCGCCATGGACGACCTGCTCGCCGCCACGCGACGGGGCGGCTGACCGTGTTCGACGCATTCCACCTGCCGGGCCTGCGCGCCGACGACATCGTCGATTACGACGCGCAGGGCCCCGCCGAGGCCCCCTGGCGAGCGCCTCGACTCCGCCACGCCGCGATCGCTCGGCTCGCCCGGGAGCTCCGCCAGCGGACCGACCGCCTCCGACGTCGCTCCCTCGCGTCGATCGTCGAGTGCATCGACCGCACGGCCCAACGGCTCCAGGATCCGGCTGACCCTGTGCGCCGACAGGCGCAGGCGATGATCCCGGCCGTCACCGGCTACGCTCCCGAAATGGTGGACCAGATCCTCGACCACATGGTGCCTGACTGGAGGGCACCCGCCCTCGAACGCCTGCTCGCCGCCGAATTCCGCGATCCGGGCGTCCTCGATGGCTTCCGCCGCGATGCCGTCCGCGGCACCGAGCTCCATGCCACGGGCCCCGATCTCACCGTGCATGTTCTCGCCGGCAACGTCCCCGGCGTCGCCGTCACCTCCGTCATCCGCGCCCTGCTCGTGAAGTCGCCATCACTCGCGAAGACCGCCTACCGCGAGCCGATCCTACCCGTGCTCTTTACTCGCACATTGGCCGAGATCGACCCGGAGCTGGGCGAGTGCGTGGCCGTTTGCTGGTGGCCGGGTACCGCCGAGGCCGCGACTCGCGCCGCGCTCGAGCACGCCGACACCGTCCTCGTCTACGGCGGCGAGGACGCGACCCGCGCCGCACGCGCCCTCACGCCCGATCCGTCGCGCGTCCTCGAACACGGACCCCGCATCGGCTTCGGCATCATCGCCCGTGAGGCGCTGTCCGACACCACCGGCACCCTCGAGCTGGCCCAGACCGTCGCACGTGCGACCGCCCTGTTCGACCAACAGGGCTGCGTCTCGCCGCAGCTGGTTTACGTGGAAGACGGCGGCGGGACCCCGCCTCGCGACTTCGCCGCCCTCGTCGCCCGCGCCCTCGAGGACCTCCAGCCCGTTCTGCCCCCAGGGGCCCTCGACGCCGCCGAGGCCGCCGCGATCCACGCGTTCCGAGCGAGTGCCGAGTTCCGCTCGATCGGTGGCCAGGCCGTCGAGCTGTTCGCCTCCGCCGATACCTCGGCGACCGTCGTCTTCGAAGCCGATCCGACGTTCGCCGCGTCCCCCCTCAATCGCGTGCTTCGCATCAAGCCCGTATCCAGCCTGGATTCCGTACCGGCACTGGTCCAACCGGTTCGGCGCTATCTCCAGACTGCGGCGGTCGCGGGGCCGGCCGACCGGACAGCGGCGCTGGCGCCACGCCTCGCCGAGGCGGGCGTGACCCGCATCACGACGTTCCAATCCATGCCGTTTCCCCCGCCATTCTGGCACCATGACGGCCGGGGCCCGTTGCGCGAGTTGGTCCGGTGGTCGGAACGCGAAGGCTGAAATGCAGGGCAGCGGTCTGAAACGGACCGTTACAGGGGCGAAAAAACATTTGAAGAGAGGCCGTCGAAGTTTGTAGTGTAAATGACTGTCAGAAAATAGGTTAAGAAAAATACGATGGCGTCAAGGGTCCCCTGCGGCCCGCGCCTTGCGCTAAATTGGTCAAGCCCCGGCACGCGGTCGGGGCACGCGTGAACAGCCCTGGAGGACTGCGTGCACACGTTGCACTACCTGTTCCGACTCGGCCGCTCGATAGTGAGGCGGACGGATCGGGCCGAGGCCGTGCCGAAGCGTCGCGCGCCCATCGGACTGCTCGCAACGGGCCTGGCGTTGGTGGCACTGGGCATCATGGCGGACCGCGACGGACTGGAAGCCTCGTCGGCGACACGTGGCGAGGTGGGAGAGCTGCGGCAGCGGGTCGCATTCGTATACCGACACCTCGGCGATCTCGCGCAGGAAGGCGAGCGGGAGGTGGCGCCGGTCGAGCGGATCCTGCGGGATCACACGAAGGACGCGGGCCTGGCGAGGCGGATTGCCGTCGCGCTGGTCCGAGAGGGCCATCAGACGGGAGTCGATCCTCGGCTCTTGCTGGCGGTCCTGATGACGGAGAATCCGAAGCTGGACACGGCCGCGCGGAGCTTCGTGGGAGCGGTCGGCCTGATGCAGGTGATGCCGTTCCACGCGGGCGAGTGGGGCCCCTGCGCCCAGCGGCTGGATGATGTCGATTCCAACATCTGTCACGGCGCCCGCATCTTCGCCCATTATCTCGGGACGACGAACGGAGACGTGGACCGTGCGCTGTTGCGCTACAACGGGTGCGTCAACGGAACGAACACGCCGGACTGCGACCGGTACCCGACGCGGGTGTTCGCGCGGGCGGGCCGGGCGAGCCTCTGGAGCTGGACACGGCCGGCGGCGGCTGCGTCGCGCTGAGCCGATAGACAGGAAACCGAAGCCGCCGTCGCGCGAATGCGCGACGG
>JBFJPA010000015.1:0-19000 GCA_041617355.1 Longimicrobiales bacterium | reverse complement strand
GTCGGCGGCGCCTTCCTCGACGGGGGCGAGGGAAGCCGGCGCTTCGGGCAGCAACATGCCGCGCTCGGACAGCATCGCGCGCCCCATGAACCCGGCGCCGAGTGCGAGGACGACGCTGGCCGCCCAGGCCATCGGAATGAACGGTCGGCGGCGGGCCGGGCCGGACCCGGCCCCGCCAACCCCACCGGCTTCACGCCGCGCGTGCTCCGCAACAATCGTGTCCCACGATGGCACGACGTCGGTCGACGCGGCGTCGAGCGCGTGTTGTGCCGTGTCCTTCGTGCGGCGCGCATCATCCAGGCGGACGCGGCAATCCGCGCACACGCCGAGGTGTGCTTCCAGCTCGCGCCGCTCGGGCGTGCCCGGCGGGAGCGCGCCATCGAGGTAGGCGTGCAGCAGCCCTTCATCCACGTGCGACATCACGATCCTCCACCATCGTCTGCCAGGCCTCGGCCAGCCTGCGTCGTGCGCGCGAGAGCGTCGTCCCGATCGCGCCCACGGCCAGCCCGGTCTGCGCGGCGATCTCCGTGTAGCTCATGCCCGCGTCCCAGAGGAGCAGGACCTCGCGGTCCCGCTCGCTGAGCGTCTCCAGCGCCCGTCTCGCGGCCGCGGACTTCTCTTCGCGGTCCAGGCGTTCGACCGGATCCACTGGCGCCACCTCGGCCGTCGCTTCGACTTCCGCTTTCACCAGCGTCAGGTGCTTCTTGCGGCGAATCGCGGTGCGCGCCTCGTCGCGCGCCAGGTTCGACGCCACGGTGAACAACCACGCGCGCGGGTCCTCCGGCTGGTGCCCGAGCGCCCTCACGAACGTCTCCTGGGCCAGGTCCCGCGCCCGCTCCTCGTCCCACACCTTGCGGTACAGGAAGCGAACCAGGTCCGCGACCGTCGTCCGATACACGTCCGCCCAATCCGTGCTCACGTCATCCAGTCTAGGCTTGTCCAGGCATCCCGAACCAGCGTCTTCATGAAGGAGGACGTGGCAACCGCGATCGTTTGCACAGCCGCCGGCCGTCGTTCTGGACACGGCGGGTGCCAGGTCCGACCTTTCGGCGGACAGCGGCGAGCCCGACTTTCGCGCCTCGGACCCAACGCCACCGTGCCCAGCCTTCGCCTGCGAACGATATGAGCGTCGACGACGCGCTCGATCTGCCGACCGGTCCCCGCTTCGTAGCGGCGGGCGATGTCTCGCTGTTCACGGACCTGTACGAGTTGACCATGCTGCAGGCCTACTGGCGGCAGGGCATGCTCGGGCCCGCCGTGTTCAGCCTGTTCGTCCGACGTCTTCCGGAGAAGCGCAACTTCCTGCTGGCCGCCGGCCTCGACGACGCACTCGCTTGCCTCGAGGCCATCCGCTTCGAGGACGACACACTCGCCTTCCTCGCCGGGCGGCCCGAGTTCGAGTCGGCCTTCCTGGACTGGCTCGCGAGGTTCCGGTTCACGGGCGAGGTGCGCGCGCTCCCGGAAGGCACGCCGTTTTTCGCCGACGAGCCGATCCTGGAAGTCGTCGCGCCGCTGCCCGAGGCCCAGCTCGTCGAAACCGTCGTCATGAACCAGATCCACCTGCAGACGGTCGCCGCCTCGAAGGCCGTCCGCGTCACCCTCGCCGCCGCCGGCCGCACCGTCGTGGATTTCGGCATGCGCCGCATGCACGGCGTCGATGCGGCATTGAAGACGGCACGCGCCTTCCACATTGCCGGTCTGGACGCGACCAGCAACGTGCTCGCCGCCCGGGTCTATCACGTTCCGCTCGCCGGCACGCTCGCGCACAGCTACATCCAGGCGCACGATGACGAGCTCGCCGCTTTCCGTGCCTTCAGCGCGTTGTACCCCGAGACGATCCTGCTCGTGGACACGTATGACACGCTTTCGGGTGTCCGCAACGTGGTTCGTCTGGCGCGCGAGTTGGGCCATGCGTTCCGCATCCGTGGCGTTCGCCTCGACTCGGGCGACCTGGGCGCACTCGCCGTGCAGGCGCGCCGCGTCCTCGATGACGCGGGCCTGCAGCAAGTCATGATCTTCGCGAGCGGCGGACTGGACGAGCACGAGATCGCGCGGCTGATCGAGCGGGGCGCACCGATCGACGCATTCGGCGTCGGCACCAGCATGGGCGTCTCCGCCGATGCGCCGTCGCTCGACATCGCGTACAAGCTGGTCGAATACGAGGGCCGCGGCCGCATGAAGCTGTCCACCGGCAAGCGCCTGCTGCCCGGGGCCAAGCAGGTCTTCCGCGTCATCGAAAAGGGCGAGCTCGTGAAGGACGTGCTCGGGCTCTGGACCGAACGTGGCCCCGGCGAGCCCCTGCTCCAGGTCGTCATGCGTGACGGCAAACGCGTGTCCGAACACGGCGAAACGACGGATCTCTGCCGGTCTCGCGTCGCGCGGGAGGTCGCGGCTCTGCCGGCGCGACTGCGCTCGCTCGCGCCGGCCAGCCCCCCGTTCACCGTCGAGCTCAGTGAGGCGCTGCGCCGCGAGCGGGCCGCGACGGAGCGGCGCATCGCGGGCCCCGCCGCGGTTTCGCCTTGACCGAAACCGGTTCCACCGCTTCACGATTCGTCGGCTGTCTGCGTTCACTTCGGAAGGGAGATCGGACCATGGCAATGCGTGCCCCGGCGTCCCTCCAGATCCTGCGCATCGGAATGGGTGTCTTCCTCGCGCTCTGGGGAATCGACAAGATCGTCGCTCTCGAAGGCGCAGAACGCATCTTCTCGAACTTCTACCTCGTCGATCTGACCGGCATCGCCGTCCGTGCGTTCGGTGTGGCCGAGATCGCGCTGGCGATCCTGCTCATCGGCGGTTGGTACGCGCGGCCCGTCGCGTGGATCGTGCTGATCGTGAATGGCGTATCGACGGCTGCGAGCTGGAAGCAGATCCTGGATCCGTGGGGCCTGTTCGGCCTGACGCGGGGCGGCGCACATCTGTTCCTCGCCTCCATCGTCATCATGGCCGTCTGCATCGTGCTCGTGCTCGAAGCCGAGCCGAAGCCGATCGCGCCCGCCACCTGAGAGGCGGGCCGCACGGGGAACCACACGTCGGCTCTTCCGGTTGGCTGGGCCGGAAGGGGTTTCCAACGCAAGCGGATGGACGGATGCAGGAGACGTTCGAGGAAATCGTCAGCCGCGAGCTGTCCGGCCTGTACAACGGCGCGCTGTTCCTGAGTGCGGGCGATGGCGGGCGCGCGGAATCGCTGCTCGAGGATGCGCTCGTGCGCGCGTTCCCGGACTTCGGCGCCGTACCGCCCCGTGCCGGTTGGTTGGACCGCGTGCTGGTCCAGGAGTACCTCGAGCAAGCGGATGCGCGACCGGCGAACGCGGTGCCTCCGACGGATCCGCTGCCCTTCGCGGGAATGGCCCTGGCTGGCGTCACGGCCGATGCGTTTCACCGCGCGGCCGGCCTGCTGCCGCCCGCGGCGCGCGTCGCGATCTGGCTGGTCGTGCTGCGTCGCTGGAGCTACGGCGATGCAGCCGACGCGCTGGGCACGAATCGCGACGGCGTCGTCTCTTTGCTCGCCTGGCGCGACGCGCTTCTCTCCGTCACGCTCGCCGGTGCGCGGCGCCGGGGATCGGCGCAGGTGAATTAGCCATGGATTGCGCCGAAGCTCGTCGTGTGCTCTGGCCGCCGGAACGGCTCCGTCTCGCCGGCGATGACGTGGTCGCCGCACAGCGACACGTGGAGGCGTGCGCCGACTGTCAGCGCGCGGCCGGTGTGGATGCCGCGCTCCTCGAGGTCTTCGAACGGCTGCGGGCCGAGCAGGCCCCGCGGGCGGTCCGCGAGCGGGTGTTCGATGCGATTGCGCGGGAACGCGCCGGCGCCGGCGTCGCGTGGAACGAGGCGGTCGATCGACCGGGGCCACGCCGCTTGCGCCGCGCCGTGGCCGCCGCGCTCGTGCTCATCACGGTCGCCGCGGGTGCGCTCTCCGTGCTGATTCGTGACGATGCCGCATTGCCGGGGAGCGTCGATGACGCCGCGGCGGTGACGGCGTTCGTGGACGACTACGTGCGCCGCGCCGTGCGCGAGGACCACGTCGTCACATCGGATCCGGCCGAAGTCCGGCGCTTCCTGGCACGCGAGCTGGGCCTGCCCGTGGGACCGATCCTGGTGCCGGGCTTCACCATTGCGGGCGCCGAAGTCTGCCTGCTCGAAGGCCGGCGGGGCGCCATGATCCTGTACAAGCGCAATGGCGATGTCGTCTCCTACTACGTCGTTCCGCGGAGCGACTCGCGAGCCCGCGAACCCGCGGCGCGGGAGAGCGCGCCGGCGGGCCTCGGCGCCGGCACGACGGTCGTGACCTGGGCGACGACGTCGCTCGAGCACGCACTCGTCGGACCACTCGAATCCGACCGCATGCTGCAGGTCGCGCGCTCCACGCTAGTCCCCCAACAGTGATGGATCGCGTCCGGTCGATGCGATGAACGCATCGATCAGGGCGCGTGCGATGCTGATCCGCGGTGACACGGTTGGCAGCGTATCGACATCGTACCAGCCAGCGTCTTCGAGCTCTGCGGGATCCGGCGCCAGCGTGCCGCTCGCGTAACGCGCCGTGAATCCGACCATGAGCGAATGAGGGAACGGCCAGGGCTGGCTGCCGAAGTACTGGACGTCCCCGACACGAATGCGCGTTTCCTCGAAGACCTCGCGCTCGACGGCCTCCTCCAGCGTTTCGCCCGGCTCCACGAATCCGGCGAGCACGCTGTAAATCCCTTTCGGCAGGCCGGGTGAACGCGCGAGCAGGATCCGGTCGCCGTCGACGACCGACACGATCACGGCGGGCGCGAGACGAGGAAAATGTGCGAGGCCGCAGTCGGAGCAGGTCCGCACGTGCGACGCATCGCCCGTCACCGTGGGTCTTCCGCAGCGACCGCACCAGCGGTGTGTCTCATCCCACTCGAGCAGTTGCAGTGCGCGGCCGGCCATGCGGAACGCCGCGTCGCGAGTCCGTGCGTGTAACGAGCGCAGCCCGATCCACGTCGCGCCGGCGGGTGCGGCATCGCCGGCGGCGCGGGCCGCGCGCACGGGCCGGCCGTCGAGGTCACCTGCCAGGACGGCCGGTCCGACCAGTGGGACGGGCGGCTCGGCGCCGTCCGGGAAGCCGGCTTCCGCCGGGTCATCGAGGATGAGCACGCGCCGCCGTTGAAAGACGAACCAGAGCGGATCCGGCCGTTCGTTCATGTCCAACGTCTTCCCCTTCCGCTTCACTGCGCTCCGTGAGCCACGCCAGGACGAGGGCACCCACGGCCAGTGCGATCTCGCGCTTCGTTCCTTCGAGGCCGATCCAGAGGCCTGCACTGGCGACACGCCAGACGATGATCGCGCCCAGCCAGGCCGCAACGGCCGCCGCGACGGGCCGTAACATCAAACCGGCCGCGAGCAGGGCCGCGGCCCCGAGAACCAGAGGCGGCGGCAGCGTCTGATTCAACACGTTCGCCATCACGCCGTCCGCGAACAGTGCGGACACGGCGAGTGTGAACGCCAGCCCCCAACGGACGGGTTGAAGGGCTGTCGCGAGGGGGACGCGCTCGTGAATCGCCACGGCCACGCACAGCAACGCGAGCGCAACGTCGCGGCTCAGCCGGATGACCCCGGCGACGGGGCTCGCGGCGACGAAGCTCACGAAGAGCGCCGCGGCCAGCCACGGCAGAACAGGCAGAGACGACGGTACGGCGGCCAGCGCGAGGCCGAGCCCGATCTCGAGGACACCCTGGATCCTCAGGAACGTCGGGACGCCGATGCCCAGCCTCGTCTCGATCTGTGCCACCCAGTAGCCGGCGATCCAGCCCGTCTCCTGGTCGACGTATTGCGCGGCCAGCGCGACCGGGTCGGGCGGAAACGCGAGCTTGAGCCCGCCCAGGATGAGGGTCACGCCGAGCGCGACGCGAAGAGCCACGAACGCGTATCGGACGGGGTTCGCACGGACCTGCGTCCGTTCGTTCGGTTGTTGTGCCATGATGCCTCCTCTGACGCCGCGCCATACGGCGCGGCGCACGCTTCTCCAATGAGAGTTGCCGCTCGTTTTGTACGGACGGATTCGAATGCGCTCAGTGCGCGGAGAAGCGGCGGGGCGGGCGATCCGGCGTGTCGAGGAGACGGCTCGAAGGCATGAGAGTGCGCGCGGGCACGTGCCGCCACGCGCGGTGTCCGGCGAACGAGTGAGTCGTGCCCGCGGCAACCGCCGGCACCGAAGGCGCGCCCGCAGGATCGGACGCTGCCGAGCAGGACGACTCGCCGCACGGTGCGTCCGGCCCGTCGGCCAGCATCAGCGCACCATTCGCGGCAGGGTTCGTCGTCGCTTCACCCGCTGCGGCCGCCTCCAGCAGTGACGTGAAGTCTTTCAGCGACAGCGCGCCTTCGACGCGTTTGCCGTTGACGAAGAACGTGGGTGTCGCACGCACCCGATTCTCCCGGGAGAGCTTCGTGTTGCGCTCGATGTTCTTCTTGCCGGGATCGCGGTCGTAGCAATCGTCGTAGCGCGGCAGGTCGAGGCCGAGCTCGCCGGCCCAGTCGTGGAACTTCTCCTTCTGGCCGCCGCGGCCGAGCCAATCCTCCTGTCGCTCGTACAGCACGTCGTGCATGGGCCAGAACGCGTCCTGCTCGGCGGCACATTCGGCAGCGCGGGCAGCGTGCCGGCCCGGCTTGAAGTAGGACAGGTCGAACGGCAGGAACCGGAACTTCGCGCGGCCCGTCTCGATCCATTCCCGCTCGATGGCCGGCATCGTCTCGCGGGCGAACTGACCGCAGAACGTACACGCGAAGTCGGCGAACTCGATGATCTCGATGGGTGCGTCGGCCGATCCCTTCACGTGGCCGAGCCCTTCGACATCGCCTTTTACCTGTGCGCTGGCGGATGCCGCGGCAAATACGCACATGCACACGATGCCCGCAGTGCGCGCAACGCTCACAGCACCCACGGGATCAGGACGCCGGCACTCAACGCGGGACCGGACGGCAGATTGCGACCGGCCACGCTGATCCGTGCGGTCAATTCCAGCTCTGCGCCGCCGACGCGATACCCGAGCGTGGGCAGGACCTGAACCAGCCGGCGACGCGCGCCATCCAGCCGGAACCCCTGCTGTTGCAACGGGTCGCCCCAGAGTCCTTCGGCGGCGAGGTCCCAACGGAAGTCGAGGCCGAGCGGACCGCCCACACCGAGCCGGAAGAACCGTTCGTCACCCGGCTTGCGGTCGCGATCGGCGTCTTCGAATCGCCAGCGGTAGCCGGCCCAGCCGACGATGTGCAGCGGGTAACTGCCCGACAACATGCGGCCGGCTTCGACGACCAGCTCGACATCGGTCTGCGCCTCGGAGAGTGGCAGCAGGTTCGGATCGACGGGGAAATCGCTGCCTGGAAACTTGATCGCGCCGCGGACCGTGACCGGCACGCCTTCGACGCCGAACAGGGCGCCGCCGATGCGTGCCGAGATGCGCGGATCGCCGAGACCTGTGCGCGTGCGGCGGCCCGTCAGGTCCTCGAAGACGAGGTGGTGCACCGGCACCTGGGCCCAGACTTCGACGCCACGAAGCACACCCGCCGCCGCGGTCAGGTAGATCGAGGACGTGCGCGCGCGGCCGTCGGACAGGAACGGACGCGAGTCGCCATCCGGTCCGAAGAAGGCGTCCGCCCGTGCGTGGTACGCGGTCGCCTGCAACCAGCCCGCCCCCGCCGGCAACGTGCCGATTCCGGCGCGGCTCAGCGTCGGCGACGAATGCGGCGCGCTGCACACGGCCTGCGCGCTCGCCTCGGCGGCGGCGGCGGCGAGTGCGAACACGACGATCCACGCCATTGCGCGGGTGCTCACGTCGTCCCCCCGGTCCAGAGCCTCGTATCGCGGTTGAACGCGGCCCAGCCGAACCAGAACGCGATGTACGCCTCGCGCACCGGCTCGAGCTGCTTGCCGCTCAGCGGGCCAGACCGGGCCCGGCCATCCACGTCCCAGGTCGACTGCGTCTGCACATCCACGATCGCGCCCGTGCGCACCTCGAAGGTGAGCGCCTGACCATCGATGACGGGCCGGTACGCCATGGCCGCGCGACGGAACCCATCCCACAACACGACGAACGGTGCGCCGGACGCCGGCTCGTAGCGTACGGCCGCCGCCTCGCCCCTCGCCGCGAGTGCGCCGAACGGGAACGCGACGCCGCCGCCATCCACATCCGGAACACCCAGCACGCGCTCCTTCAGGGGCCGGCGCCGATCCAGGTTCTGGATCGGGAAGAGCAGCCGCTCGTTGTTGGGCTGGTCGTAATCGCCGTACGGATAGTTCCTGTAATCGTAGAACCCGCCGCTGACGCCTCGCACGACCTGCGTGGTCGGATAGAGCGAGCGCCAGCCGGCCCAGGTCATCTCGATGATGGCGACCATCGGCAGCGCGGTACCATCGCGTGGCCCGCAACGCGCGCCGCGTGACATCTGCGGCCACAGCGACTCCGGCCGATTCCGGTCGTACATGATGAGATTGTTCTGGTAGAGCAGGCCGGACACGCCGAACGTCGCGCCACCGGCGGGCGCACGGTCGAAGGCCAGGCTCGAGCCTGTCAGCGGACAGTGGGTCACGGCGATGCGCGCGCCGCCCGCGTTGATGTTCACGATCTCGTGCCACCAGCCGACGTTGAGCGGCATCGCGATCGGCTCACCATTCACGATCAGGCCGATCACACGGTCCGTGTTGAGCAGGTACGACAGCGAGGCATGGCCGGCCGGCACGAGCTCCGGATCCGTGAGCGCCGGAATCCCGTCCTTGCCCGGGCCGCCGTCGAAGATCTGGCTCGACGGGATGCTGCACACCAGATCGGGCGTGAGAATGCCCTCCGGACCGTCGCTGGAGCACGAGCCGGCCGCGAGCAGCGCGACGCCCATGAGCGCGAACGTTCGTGTGATGCCGTTCATCGCCTCCCTCGCAGCGGATCCCTCGATTCGGTGAGTATACGCTGCCAACCGGCTCGAGCGCCGCCGGGTTCCACTCGATTCAGCGCCAGATCCGCGTGTCCGGCCGGAACACGGCCCACGCGAACCAGAAATAATCCCCGTGCGGCAAAGGATCGAGTCGCGTCCCCTTCAGCGGCCCTTCCGCGGCCAGGCCCGTGAGCAGCCAGACCGAGCGGGTCTCCCGGTCCCGGAACCGGCCATCGCCGGCGGCCTCGAAGCTCAAGGTCCGCGTGCCGACGCGCCGATCGAACACGCCCGTCGCGCCGACATCCCGGCCCTCCGCAATGGTCGCAGCATCGACCGCGCTCGCGGCGCCCGGCCCCCAGAACACGGCGATCGGTGTGCCTTCGACGACCTCGTTCGCCACACGTTTCTCCCGCAGCACACGGAACGGGTAGGCGACCGAAGCCGCGCCCAGCCGGACCGCGACGACGCGCTCCATCGCGGGCAACCGATCGTCGCTCTTGCCGGCGCGGAAGAATGCGGCGATCGGCGCCGGCGAGCGATCGTACCCGGCGTAGGGGCTGCGACCGTAGGGCCGCGTGTGGCCGGTCTCGCGGGAGAGCACCTTGGCGGCCGGGAACTGCGTCCGGGCCAGCGCCCAGTCGAGCATCTGCGAAGGGACGGCCTGCAAGGAGCGGCCCGCGAGTGCTCCGACGATGCCCTCGCCCGTTGCCTGCTGCCACCACGTTTCCGTTTGACGATCGTACATGACCAGGTCGGAGTGCCGCAGCCGTCCGGTCGTACCGAAGTCGAGCAGCTTGCCGTCCAGCCGTCGGTCGAAGACGAGAGCCGTGTTGCAGAGCGGACAGTACGTCACGGCGACGGGCAGGCCGCCGACGTTGTCGTTCACGATCTCGTGCCAGATGAGGATCTGGATCGGGTAGATGTGCGTCGCGCCGCCGTGATCGACGACCATGACCGGTTCGCGGCCGTCGATCCAGTCGTCGGCGGTCCGGACGTTCGTAAATTTCGGGCGGTCGATCGCGGGGATGCCATCCTTCGGCGGGCCGCCGGAGACGATCTCGTCGAGCGGCACGGTGTGTTTCGAGAAGTCGGTCCGCCACTCGTTGCTCTGCTGTGCATTGACGCGCGGCGCGCTCAGCGCCAGCGCGAGCAAGGACAGAACCGCTGCCGTGCGCATCATCGCGCGGCCTCCGCGAGCGGCGCGTGTTCCGGCGCGAGTGCGTCTTCGAGTGCCGCGCGGATCGGCTCGATGGAATCGCCGAACCCGTGGATCGCGCGCACGACCCGATGCTCCCGGTCCAGTACGACCGTATAGGGCAGGCCGCGGTATCCGATGCGCTCTTTCAACGTGCCGCGGCCTTCGGCGAGCGCGTAGCCGACGCCACCCAGCTCCCGGACGAAGCGGCGCGCGTCGGCGGGATTCTCGTCTTCGTTCAGGCCGAGCACGACGACACGCGCCGGATCGAGCGTGCGCGCGAAGGCGTCGAGTGCGGGCATCTCGTCCCGACAGGGGAGGCACCAGCTCGCCCAGACGTTCACGATCACCGCTTTGCCGACGTGGTCGGCGAGCGTGACGCGCGCGTTTCCGTCGAGCGATGGCAGGTCGAAGGCCGGGAATGCGACGCGGTCGGCCGCGTCGACCGCTGGCGCGGCGGTGTAGATGCGGCCCCGCGCATCCGTGTAGACGTCGGTGCCGCGCTCGACACGGCCGGACCGGAGCCACTCGCCGTCCCGGTCGAGCACGACGATGCTCACGCTGTCCGCCGTCGCTTCCGCGAGCAGGTAGATGCGGCGGTCCGGACCGATCGCGATACCGTGCTGGAGCTCGCGGAACCTCGCGCGCAGCCGACCCGCCTCGACGACGAGAGCGATGTCCTCGTCCTCGCCGTCGCCCCGCTCACTGCGCCAGAGCAACCGGCCATCGGCATCGTAGCGCTGCACTTCGCGGCGCACCGCGGAAGCGAAGACGACGCCTCCGTCATCCGCCGCGGCGATCCAGCCTGCATTGATGAGCTGTCCGAGGAACGCACTCTCGGCCAGCCGCACGGCGCCGAATCCTGGCGCACCGTCGACTTCGATGAGTGGATCGCCCGGCGAGATGGGCGCCAGCGAGAACTCGCGTATGGAGCGCACGGCGAACTCTCGCTCCGGGCCGGCCGCGGTTTGCCGATCGCCTCCACTCGCGTCCAGCGCGTCCGCGCGAAACAGGCGCTCGGCATCCGTCGGGGCACGGCCGTGAATCCGAAGGATCTCGGCGGGACCTGCGTTGCGAACGACCGCGACGCCGTCGACCTGCTCGTGGAGCGCCGCTGGCGCGCCGGCGATCGGATCCGCCGCCGGCGGTCCCACCTCACACGCCCCCAGCCCCAGTCCCAGCCCGAGCCCGAGCGCGGGGACGGACGTCGTCCGTCCCCGCGTGAAGATGAACCTCATCACGCCTTCGTGACGCTCTCGATGACGATCGTCTTCATGCCCGCACGGTCGATGACCTTGCCCTTGATGCGGACGTTCTGTTCGGCGAACGGCTTCAGCTGCGCGTTCGCGCCGACACCCGGCATGTCCATGCTGACGGGCACGTAGATCTGGCCATCGGCGAAGAGCGCGAGCGGGATGCCCTTGTCCGCGCACACCTGCGCACACATCCGGTGATCCTCACCGGACAGGTTGTGCACGACCTTGCACGAGAGGTCGATGACCTGCGCCGTCATCGTCACGTCCTTCGCCGTTTCCTTCCCCGGCCGCTCCTGTGCCAGCGCGCCCGTCGAGGCGAAGGCGATCAGCGCGAGCGCGCCGACAAGGGAGTTCAATGTGCGTCGCATGGGTCTGCCTCCTGTTGGATGATCGAAGCGGGATCGCTTCAGTGGTGGTGCGTGGCCGGCGCTCCCGCGCCGACGTGCTCGTGGCCGTCGCCGGCCACGCTGAATCGGAACTCCGCCGCGTCGTCGCCGTCATCGAAGTTCACGTACAATGCCCAGTCCCCGGCCATCGGGATGTCGATCGAGACCGACCATGCCGCGCCGGCGCTCTCGACCGGGACTCGCATCACACCGTGCATCGGCATCGCAGGGGACGCGAAGTCCACCGAGCGCGGCGTCGCGCCGTCCGTCTCGATCATGAAGTGCACGATCCCGACGGCTGGCGGGTCCGGATTCGGATCCAGCCGGACGGTTCGTCCTGAGACGCTCGCCGCGACCCACGGGCGGGACGGGTCCACTTCGGCGGCAGGCATGGCGGTCTGCGCGTCCGTATCTCCGCGGCACGCGGCCACGACGAGCGCCAGCAGGACGATGCGTGAAACGTTCGAGTGCAGGGCGAACCTCCGGGTCTCGTGTGTAGCCGCCCGTCGAACCGGATGACCCGCAGACTGGTTCCACGCCGGAGGCACGGAACAAATCGCGCGCGCCCCGCATTCGTGACACGACGGCCGTCGACCGGAACCCGGAAGGACCGTTGAGCCTCGAACAGTTCAAGCAACGCATCATCGCCGCGTGGGACCAGCTGAACCGGCGTCAGGGCGCGCACCGCGCGCCGCTCGGCCCACCGCCCACGCCGCGCCCACGCCGCCGACGGCCTGCCGCCACGACCGGCGAGACGTCACTCGCCAAGGCGGGTTTCGATGAAGAGGCGCTGCCCTGGCTGGGCGCGGTTTATCGGTTCGCGCTGCGCTTGAATCGCGGCGACCAGGATGCCGCCAACGACCTCGTGCAGGAGACGTTCCTGCGCGCCTACCGCGCGTGGGAGCGCTACGAACGCGGCACCAGCTGCCGGTCGTGGCTCTTCACGATCTGCAAGAACGCCCACCTTCGGCTGCGCGAGAAGGCAGGCGTGCAACGTGAGCTGACGGAGTCGGATCTGGACATCGGCATCGACGTGCTCGCGGTCGGCACGATCCACGACCGCGCCATCGAAAACGACCTCGACGCGACGCTCTTCGATCACAGCCTCGACGACCGCGTCGTTCGCGCCATCGATGACCTGCCCGACGACTACCGCGACGTCCTCGTACTGAGCGACCTGGGCGACCTCGCCTACGCCGAGATCGCCGAAGTCCTCGACATTCCCATCGGTACCGTGAAAAGCCGCCTCTTCCGCGCGCGCCGCATCCTGCAGGAAACCCTGCTCGACTACGCTACGGAAATCGACTTCCGCGCGGGAGGCTCCGCATGAAGACCGCCATGATCCCGTGCGAGACCGTGCTCGACCGCCTGTGGGCGTTCATCGACGGCGAGCTCGAGCCGTCCTCCGCTGAAGAGGTGCGCAGCCACCTCGAGATGTGCCGGATGTGTTACCCACGGTATGACTTCCAGCGTGCCTACTTCCGGTTGATGCAACGCATGGCCGAGAATCCCGAGCCGCCCGGCCTGCGCGACCGCGTGCTCTCGCGCCTGCTCGAAGAAGTCGTTTAATTCCGCTTCGAGAGACGGCCGGATCGCCTGAGAGGTCACCGCGGGGGGAGCCGCGGCGACACGGTGTTCTACCGAGGCATGAACCACGTAGGTGGGGCACAACGAATGTCGCCGACCGACCTCGAAGAGCTTGTTCGAGGCCTGGGCGCATCGACCGGAGACGAGCGGTTCGCCTGCTACCAGGCGCTCCTCGCACGCGGGGCCGAGGCGCTCTCCGCGATACGGTCGGGACTCCGTAGTCCCGACTGGCAGGTGCGACGCTGGGCCGCGATGTGCCTCGACCAAATCGCTGACGAAGAGGCGCTGATCGACCTCGTTCCTCTCCTCGCGGACTCACATCCCAAGGTGCGCCTTTGGGCCGTCCACTCCATTGCGTGTGAGCACTGCAAGGCGGACGTGTCCTGCCCGGTCGACGTCGTGCCGCTTCTCGTTGAGCGGGTCCGAGAGGACTCGAGCATCCGTGTCCGTCGAATGGCCGTCATCATGCTCGGCTCGGAGTTCGAGGATCCACGCGCCATCCCGGTACTCGAGGAGGTTCTTCGCGAGGATACGGACTCCAGGATCCGGGATCACGCCAGAGTCGCGTTGGCACGACTCGAAGCCGCCGCAGTCGAGCGAAACTCATCCGCGGTCTGACAAAGACCTGCTGCTGTCGCGATAAGCGGTTGTGCCCGTGCAGGTCGCCCCCTCCATCTGCAGCAGGCACGATCCCGCCATCGTCTTGACAGCAGCCATGGCGCCTGCGGATGGTTCTTGGCACGGCGATCGCTGACCGCCGTAGCCTCGCGATCGGCCGCATGCCGCATCCGAGTGCCGTCGCCTCGGAGCCGTCGCGACAGGCTGTCAGCTCACGGGAATCCATTGCAGACATCCGAGCGAGTGAACAGAGCGTTCGACGGAGGGCGGTTGACCCGGCGCGCGAAGATCGTGGCGTGTCGCAGGTGGCCGTGACCGAATCAGCCGACAAGACATGCCCGACCTGTGGCGCGACCTATCCGTCCACCGAGCGTTTCTGCCCGAAGGACGGCTCGGTACTGCGAACCCGGGGCAGCGCCGACCTGATCGGCTCGGTCATCGCCGAGCGCTACCACGTCATCCGCAAGCTCGGCGAGGGCGGGATGGGCCAGGTGTATCTCGCCGAGCACGTGAAGATGGGCCGCCGGAGCGCCGTGAAGGTGATGCATCCGGGCACGCACCACGACGCCGAGGCCATCAGCCGCTTCAATCGCGAGGCCGCGAACGCCAGCCGGATCACCCATCCGAACGTGGCCGTCGTGTACGACTTCGGCGAGACGGCGGATGGGACGATGTTCCTCGCGATGGAGTTCATCGAGGGCGAGACGCTCACGACGCTGCTCGAACGCGAAGGGTCGCTCGCGCCCGCCCGCGCGGCGGAGCTCGCGCGCCAGATCGCCGAGGGGCTGGCGGCGGCGCACGAGCTGGGCATCGTCCACCGCGACCTCAAGCCCGACAACATCATGATCACGAAGGGGCGAGGCGGCGCCGACCTCGTCAAGGTGGTGGACTTCGGCATCGCCAAGGCGATGGGTGGCGACGACCAGATGCTGACCCGCACGGGGCTGTCCGTCGGGACGCCGGAGTATATGAGCCCCGAACAGTTCGCGGCCGACCGCATCGAACACACGAGCGACATCTATTCGCTCGGTCTCGTCGCGTTCGGCATGCTGGCGGGGCGGCTCCCGTTCCGCGGGGCGTCGCCGCAGGAGCTCATGGTGGCGCGGTTCACCGACGAGCCGCGGACGCTGGCCGAGGTGCGGCCCGACATCCCGTGGCCGCGCGCGGTGCTCGCCGTGATGAAGAAGGCGCTGGAGCGGCGATGCGAGGACCGCTACCAGTCGGCTTCGGCATTCGGCGAGGACCTGGTCGCGGCGATCGGGCAGATGCCGGGCCAAGACATCCAGCGGAGCACGTCGGCGGACGTCGTCGCCCGCGCCGCGGGAATGCCGGTCAGGGCGGCGACGGGCGAGGAGGCCGACAACACGTCCCTGCACGCCACTGTGGGCAGGGCCACCGGACGCCGGACGCGCCTTGCGGTGACCGGCGCTGGCGTCGCCGCCCTGGCTCTCGGCGGCTGGTTCCTCGCCAGCGGGCGGCTCGCGGCCGCGGGCGGCCCGGCGACGGCGATCGCCGTGCTTCCCTTCGAATCGGTGGGCGGTGATACCGCGAACACGTACTTCGCCGTCGGCATGGCCGACGAGGTCGCGCTGGCGCTCGCCAGGGTGCCGGGGCTTCAGCTCACGGGCCGCAACTCGGCGCGCGCGCTCCGCGAGCGGAACGCCACCGTACAGGAGATCGGCCGCGAGTTACGCGTCGGCTCAGTGCTCCAGGGCACGGTGCGGCGCGCCGGCGCCGTCTTGCGCGTGTCGGCGGAGCTCACGAACACCCGTAGCGGCACCGTTCTCTGGACCGACAGCTACCAGCGACCCGCGGAGGACGTCTTCCGTGTGCAGGACGAGATCGCGCGAGAGATCGTCGGCGCCCTGGCGGTACGGCTCGCGAGCGGTGCAGCCGTCGGCGCGGCGCCCGCAACTCGGGGCACTACCAATCTCGTGGCGTACGACGAGTACCTGCGCGGGCTCTACGAGTACTCACGGCGGGGTGCGCGCATTCCGCGGGCGATCGCGCATTTTTCGGCGGCGATCGCCGCCGACTCGGCATTCGCGCGAGCCTGGGCGGGCCTCGGCCTGTCCCTCGCAGCCTCAACGATCTACGGCAATGTCGATGCGCACGCAGTGCTCCCCCGCGCCCTCTCGGCGGCGCAACGCGCGGCGGCGCTCGATGCGCGATCCGCCGAGGCCTTCCTCGCGATGGGCGTCGTGCATGCCTACGCGAATCGCTGGGCGTCGGCGGAGGAGGCCTACACCCGCGCGCTCGCGCTCGACTCGACCCTCGTCCTGGCCCGCATGCATTACGGCCGGATGTTGTTCACCGTCGGCCGCGAGGAGGAATCGCTGCGCCAGCTCGAACGCGGCGAGCAGCTCGACCCGCTCAACGCCAACATGGCCGCCACGCTGGCCACCGGGCTGTCCCGGGCGGGGCGCCACCAGGACGCGCTCGTCGTCGCTCGGCGCGCGTTCGCGCTCGACTCGACGGTCAACGCCGCCCGGGGCACGTTGCTGCAGAGTCTCGTGAACGCCGGGCGCCTGGCGGAGGCGAGCACGGTCGCCGAGCGCATCCTGCGGTACGTCGGCACGGACATCGGCGTGAAGGGGCAGGTCGCGTACACGCTTGGCCGCGCCGGCGATGTGACACGGGCGCGCGCCTTGATCGCCGAAATCGCCCGCGACACAGCGGATGTGCGCACCGACGTCGCGCTGTTGCGGGCCAACCTGGGCACGGGCGACACGACGCAGGCGCTCGACGCGATGGAACGACTCGTGGCCAGCCGACGCCCCTTCGCGGTCTCAATGGACTTCCAGACCCCGCTCTTCGACTCGGTGCGGGCGAGCCCACGCTACGTGGCTGCGCTGCACGCAATGGGACTCGACCCGGCCCAGCTCACACCGGGGCGAAGCCGGGACTGACGACCCACACCGTTGGGTGTTGCTGACGGCGGCGTTCGCCGCCGCAGCGTAGTCCCGGTTCGTCAGGCCGCCGTACGCGCAACCACCACCAGCGTCGACAGCAGCAACATCGCGAACGCCGGCAGCGAACGCACCCATGGGTCACTCACGCGGATGTGCGCCGAAATCGCTCCGATCATCAGCAAGGCCATGGCCGCCGCCGCCGGCGCCGCAACCGGCGTGAAGAAGATCCCAATGACCAACAGCGCTGCCAGCACGAGCTTGCTCGCGCCCACCACATGTCGGGCCCAGTCCGGCAGGCCGTACCGCCTGAATTCCTCCTCGATGTTCGCCGCCCCGTCCGGCCGGTACGGCGTGGCCCGGTTGCGGCGCACTACCCACACGTTGAAGATGCCGGCGGCGATCAGCGCCTGGCTGACGATCGCGAGCGTAGTCATGTGCGTCCCTCCCCTTGTCCAGTCTTTTTGTTTTCGCCGCTGCTTTGGGCGATCTGCATGGCTATAATCTAGACAATAGCTAGACAGAAGGCAAGATTGCGGCGTATCTTGGTATATTTACTGAACATAACATGGACAATCCCTTTGGGCACGTTCGTCTGTTGGGGCTGGACCCGGTGCGTCGGGCGGAGCCCAGGACCGTTTCGCACGATTCAATGTCTAAGACAAATCCTTGACAAACCATTGACACTGCTACATGTTGAACTTCTCATAGCGACATCGATCGGGGCAGGTGTCGAGGAGCCCGCGCACGATGGCAGGAATCCGGGAAATGAGGCATGGAGATGACCAAATGGTGGATGTGTCGACGTCAGGGCGGCCGGTCGCGAGGGGTGCAGCGCACCCGCGCGTGGCGGACCGTTAAGCTGGCGATCGTTGTGGGGCCGATTGCCCTTCCTGCCCCCGTTCAGGCCCAGGAGCCGGAAATGAAGGCGATCGTGGAGTTCGCGGATTCCGGAGCGGCGGGGTGGCAGATCGTCAACGACGGTGTGATGGGCGGTCTTTCGACCAGCGAAATCGCGATGACGGCGGAGGGCACTGCGCTGTTCCGGGGCTTCGTCTCACTGGACAACAATGGTGGATTTGCCTCGACGCGTGCGCTGCTTCCGCTGGATCTATCGGCGTACGAGGGTGTGGTCCTCAGGGTACGGGGAGATGGACGTCGGTATCAGCTCCGGTTCCGCACGGAAGCTGCGTTCGACGGTGTCGCATACCAGGCGGAATTCGACACGCAGCCCGGCGAGTGGCTCGAGATCCGGCTTCCCTTCGAAAGCTTTCGGGCGACGTTTCGTGGCTACGTTCCGCGATCGGCCGGACCGCTCGACGCAGCTCGGATCCGTCAGGTGGGGATCCTGATCGGCGACAAGAAAGAGGGTCCGTTCCGGTTGGAGATCGACTGGCTCAGGGCGTACGGGCGCGGGAGATCGGCCTGATGGGACCGAACGTGCTGCGGTTCGCGTGGGCATGACGGCGCGAGGGCGCATCTCGACGACCTCGTCGCACGGGCTTCGCAGGGCGGCCCACCAAACCGGCAGTCGTTCGCTCGACGAGCATTTGCGACGCGGAGGCCCAATGGCGTTGAGCGCTTTCGATGACAAATCCGTGATTCCGACTCCCGCAGAGTTGGCGCGGGTGTTGGGTCCCTCCGTGGAGGCCTGGCATTTCCTCAGGTCACGGATGGAAGCCACGTACGGGCCGTTGTCAGAGGAGTGGAGCTTCTCGGGCGCAAGATACGGGTGGAGTGCTCGGCTTCGAGCGAAGAAACGAACGATCCTCTACCTGATCCCCCAGGACCGGTCGTTCCTCGTTGGGCTCGTTCTCGGCGACCGCGCTTTGGGTCGTCTCCGCCGCGATGACCTGAAGGCCGACGTCCTCGCGCTCATTGACCAAGCGCCCCGATACGGCGAGGGCACCGGTTTCCGAGTCCCGGTGGCGTCGAAAGCGGACTGTACAGCTATCGAGACGATCGTCGAGGCCAAGATGTCCTGAGTCGGGACACGCGGCAGAAGCAGCCTGTTGCCGATCACCCGCTCGGAGCTCACGGCGTTGCTTTCGCGTCCCATGTGGAAGCATGGTTCGAATGCAGCAACGGTGATGACAATGCTGTTCAATACGCGGTTGGAGCGGGCGGCTGAACAGCGGGGCCGCTCGGCCGCAGCCCATCGGCCTT
>JBFJPA010000014.1:0-19133 GCA_041617355.1 Longimicrobiales bacterium | reverse complement strand
GTGGCAGGATGTGCGGGTGCTGCAGGTTCGCCGTGGTGCGGATCTCGGCGAGGAACCGATCGGCGCCGAGGACGGCTGCGAGCTCGGGCTTGAGCACCTTGATCGCGACGCTGCGGTCGTGTTTCAGGTCCTGCGCGAGATAGACAGTCGCCATGCCGCCCGCGCCCAGCTCGCGTTCGATGCGGTAGCGGCCTTCGAGGGCCGCGTTCAGGCGTGATATCGCTGCGTTCACGGGTACAGCGCTCGCTCGAGTCTGTCCGGCGCAGGGACTGTGCGCATGATCGGGATCGCTAGTTGAATAGGACGGCGTGCGGGTGCAGAGTCGGGGCGATGCATCACGCACGTCAAGAGTTTCGGCGGAACCGACAACGGCTCGGGTGCGCACGTAGTGCGGCAAGGTGGACGCGGGCACTGGCTGAATGTTCAACGTGACCCGCCAGAACGCTTCGATCGGCTCATCCTGCCATGTCCCGCCCGCTGTCTTTACGCGACCGTTCCCCATTGCTCCCGGCGCCGGCGGACTTGACGCCCGGCGGACGCCATATATGTTTGACATATGTCCGAGACCGTGAGGACCACCGTGTATCTGAGCCAGAGTGATTACCGTCGGCTCAAGGCGCTGGCGCGGGCGGAAGGCCGCCCCACGGCGGAGCTGGTGCGCGAGGCGGTGGCGGAATACGCCCGCCGGCGGACCGGCAAGGCATCGCCGCGCAGCCTGGGCATGGGCCGGAGCGGCCGCGGCGATCTGGCCGAGCGGGCCGAGGAGCTGCTCGGCGGGATGGGCGCCGAGGCGTGATCGTCGCCGACACGAGCGCCGTCGTCGCGCTGATCGACGCGGACGACCGCCACCACGAATCGTTGCGCGAGCTGTTCGAGGAGGACCCGGACGCCTGGGTCCTGCCGTGGGCGATCTTGCCCGAAGTCGATTACCTGCTGCTGCATCACGTGGGCGAGCCGGCCGAGCTGGCGTTCGTGCGTGATGTGGCGGAGGGTCGCTGGCCCATCGCGTGGGGTGACGAGGCGGACGTCGCGCGTGCGGCGGAGTTGTGCGGCAAGTACCGCAAGCTGCGGCTGGGCCTGGTCGATGGTGTGGTGATGGGCATCACGGAGCGGCTGCACGCAGACGCCATCGCCACACTCGACGAACGTCATTTCGGCGCGGTGAAGCTCGCTCGCGCGGTACGGCTTTATCCGCGCGATTTCTGAACGAGGAAGCGCGCCATCGCTCAGCGGCCGCGCTCGAGGCGGTAGAGGAGGTCAGCGCTCGATACGTCACCTGACTCCGCCTGCAGCGTCCAGCGGCTGGAGAGCAGGAACCGGACACGGTAGGTGGAGACCGGCTTGAAGAGGCCGACGCCGTAACTGACGTAGAGCCGGGGCGAGAGGTATCGGCCTGCGACCAGGCTGGCGTCATCGAGCGGGCCGTCGGATTCGAGGCGCAACTCGGACAGACCGAATCGCGAGGCGATGCGGCCTGCGAGAAGGTTGCCGCCTTTGAGTCCGAGCGACGTCGCCGCATTGGAGAGCATGTCGCCTTCCTGCTCGGAGGCCTGACCGAGGGGATGGCCGAGGACGATGTACGCGAGCGCTTCGCTCTGCGTCATCGCCGGTTCGGAGAACAGGCGGATGTCGGGCTCGCTCAGCGTTCCCAGGATCTCGAGACCGGCGATGGTTCCGTCGTCGGCGGTTCGGACGGCACGCATATCGAGGCCAGGGTCAGCGACGGGTCCGGCGAAGAAGACGCGTCCCCGCTCGAGTGTGAGATCCTGTCCGTAAGCCCGGAAGCGCCCGCCTTCGAGCGAGATCTCGCCGGTACCCGTGGGCGCCCTCGGCGGCTCCTGTATCACGAGGAGACTGCCCGTGGGCGGTGCGGTGAATCCGAATCCAGAGAACGAAATGCTGTCTCCGAGCGTGATCCGGATGCGTGCGCCGATGGCAGGTCCGGACGCGGCCGCAGTGTCGCCGACGAAGACCACGTCTCGTGAGGGCGCGACGGCCGTATGCGGAACCTCTGTGAGCTCGATGTCCGCGCGCGGCAGGTGGACGTTGCCGGTGACATCGATGCGTTCGCTGGTCGCCGTCACGTCGAGCTCGGGCGACGCCCAGACGTGGATCTCCGGCGTGTTCATGGCCAGGAATCGGGTGCCGCGAATCGACATGCTCGTCTTCGGCCCTGCTTCGCCGAGTGTCGTGGTCCCCGCGATCTCGACCCGTCCGTCGCCGGAGCTCGCTCCGGCCTCGAAGCGGATCACGTCCGCGTCCTCACCGCGCGCGGACGCGTGTGCATCGACGATCGAGAGTCCGAGCGACGGGATCTCGGCCCGACCGTCCGTCAAGGCGAGGCCGCCGCGGAAGACCGGCGCGCCGGCCGTGCCCGCGAGCTCGGTATCGATCGTAAGACGGCCGGCGGGTGACGTGATGAGCGGGTTCATCGCACTGACAATGGAGAAGTCTTCGATCAGACCCGTGATCCGGCCTTCGACCGGGAGTGCGGGGATCGAGTCCTTCACATTGCGCAGCCCGCTCATGCGCAGGTCGGCCGACAGGCGGGCTGCCGCGGCTGCTTCTCGCGTGTCGGCGATGACCTCGAGACCGATCTGGCCGCCCCCCTCGTCGACGCTCCCACGAAGGGTCGCGGTCGAGAGATTCAGCGTATCGGCCAGGTCGCCCACGGGGAACACCACGCGGGCATTGCCGGCATCGGCATCGAGCGAGGCCAGGATCGTGCCTTCGGCATCGACGTCCGCCTGCATGTTGAAGCCGAACGTTCCATCGAGCGACCAGCCGACCGGAACGAAGCCGGCCAGCCGGCCGAGACCGAAGTCCGCGAGAGAGACGCGCGCCTGAACGGCACCCGTCGAATCGCGCGCACCTTCGAGGCAGAGGCGCGCCGGGTCCGAGGCGAGACAGAGCGGTTCGAGTCGCAGGATCCGCGGTGACGCCGTCAGACCCGCGTCCCGGTCGATCGTCCACGCTCCCGCGATGGGCAGGTGCGCGTCGAATTGCTGGATCCGGCCCGACCACGTGTTCTCCGCGTAGCCACCGGTGACATTCAGCGCGAGACGGGTGCTGTCTCCGGCAGCGGCGGTCAATGCGATGACGTGGTCGGGAGCGGAACCGCGCAACGACAGGCTGGCACTGTCCAGGCTACGTGTCCCGGAGACGACGCGGCCGACGCGCAGCGTCGCATTCGCGTTGCCGTCCGCGGCAGGGCTCACGTCGAAGTCCGACGCCAGCCTGTCCATGCTCATGTCGCCGTAGCGCACATCCACGGTCGAAGCGGTTCCGGCCAGGCGAGGCGTAGTACGTGATCCGGTGACATCAGCGGCGAGTCGGACGGTTCCACCGGCATCCGCCAACGCGATGCCGAGGTCGGGCACGTCGACGTCGACGCGGAGTCCCAGTTGCTCGCCGACCGAGCCGCTCGCCCTCGCACTCGCATTGCCCCATTCGAGTGCCAGCTCGTCGACATCGAATGACATCGCGTCCGCGATCGCGAAGCCGATGGCAGCGCGGCCGCGCACCTCCCGCTCCCGCAACACGCCGCGCAGGGAACGCAGCTCGAAACGGCCAGCCATGCCATCACCGACAGCCCGCCCCCGCGTGCTGGCATTGAGCGAGATCAGTCCCGGCAGCAGTTCCGGATCGGGCAGGAACGCAGCGGGCGCGACGCTGTCGGCAGCGATGTCGAGTTGCCACGCCATCGCCGGCGCCCATGCGACGGTCCCGCTCGCGGCCGCCGAGGCTCCCGTCGTTCTGGCCTCGAGCCGGAGCAGGCGCGCTTCGGTGCGCGTGCCGGTCGCGTCGAGCACCATCGACACGGCATCGAGTGCCGGATTCGCTACGGACGCCGTAGCGTGTGCAGACCAGTCGTCCGGCGTTCCGGACAATACGACGCGACCCGTGGGCGAGCTGGCCGCTGGTGGACCTTCGAGCGGCCACGCGAGGTCCTGCCAGGCGACTTCGACATTGAAGGACGGCACACTATCGATGAGGACGCGGCCGCCCAGCTCGACGGAGGTTGTACGGTTCGCGTCGCCGGCGCCCGTGATCGCGACGCGATCGATGAGCAACGAATCCTGCAGCCACAACAGGCGGATGGAGCCGTGCACCGGTCCGACCGGTTCGGCATCGACATCGATCTCCGCTCCGACCGCGAGCGAGTCGATCGGCCCGCGGGCCGTGAGCCGCGATGACGTGCGCAGCGCCGGCATACCCTCCGCGAGGCCCGTGACCTGTTGATCCGGCAATCGGATCTCCGCGTCGACGTACGCTCCGTAGCGGACTCGTTTCAGCTTCGCATCCAGCTCGGCCAGGACGGGCGAGCGCAGTGTGGTCGAGACCGTCAGCGTACCCTCGATGTCGCCGTCGAGCGCGAGCTTGCCCGTGGACCGCAAGGAGTCGCGCAGGGCCACGTCGAATGCGACCCGCGCGCGCACGGGGTACGCGCCTGTTGTCTTCACGTCTGCTGATGCGTCGATGCGACCCAAGGGCGCGTGAACGTGAAGCTGATCGACCCGCAGCCCATCGCGCAGCAGGTTGGCGGCGAGGTGAACACTGTCGACGACGAATGGCGCGACGGCTGTGTCTGGCCGCTCGATTCGCACATTGCGCACGTCGGCGGAGCGGAACTCTACGGCAACGGGGAATCGCATCTCGGCGAGTGGCGCAATCACGGTCTCTTCGACAGGCGCCGTGACGGTGTCGAACTGGATGACACGCACGTCTTCGATCGCCAGCTGATCGACGACGACCCGTCGCCGCAGGATGCCCCGCAGTCGCCAGTCCACGGCGACCCGGCCGACCGTGATGTGCGCCGTGGCCGTCGTGACGTCGATATCACGGACCTCGAGCGGTCCGTTCAGCGGGCCGGTCACCTCGCCGAACGTCATGCCGTCCGGCAGGTACCCGCGCACGACATCCATGGTGAGTCGGGCACCGGGTCGCGTCGTCACGACAAACAACACGGCGAGACCGATCAGCAGTGCAAGGGCGCCCAGGAACAGCGCGATCCGCAGCGGCCAGCGTTTCTTCTTCATGCGACTACAGGTCCGGTCCGAAGCGGAGATGCAGTCGGAACGGCAGGCCGGCGCGGCTCAGGGCGAAGGCCCCATCGACGCGGATCATGCCGACCGGAGACAGCCAGCGCACACCTGCGCCCGCACCCGTCTCGACGGTCAGGCCTGAACGGCTGAACGCGTTGCCGGCGTCCACGAAACCGGCGACCGCCCAGCGCTCGAAGATTCGCCGTTCGAGTTCGAAGCTTCCGACCAGCAGGTATTCGCCGCCGGTCACGCTGCCCGCGTCGTCGACCGGGCCCAGTGTCTGGTAGCCGAACCCGCGAACGCTCTGGTCGCCGCCAGCGAAGTAGCGGAGCGTGGCCGGCACGTCGCGGAACTCGCTGCTCCAGCTCGCGCCCGCGTCGGTGCGCACGAGCACGCGTGACCGCCACGGCAGTGACGCGATCCACGCGGCGCGCGCTTCGAGCTGGACCAGGCTGACGTCGGACAGCAGCGCGTCCGCCGCGCCACGCACCTGGAGCCGCACGCGGTTTCCGCGCGTCGGGTACAGGCGGTCATCCGCGCGCGAGCGCGACCATGCGGCGCCCGCCAGCAGGAGGTTCGAGACACCTTCGTCCATGCCGATCGTGAACGACTCCCGTGCCCACGAGAGCGACCACGACTCGCGCCACTGCCCGCGCGAAAGACCGAGCGCGGCGCCCAGAATCGCCTTGCGGCTCTCGCTCGTCCGCGTATCCAGGCTGCTGAATCCCGCGGACAGCGTCAGCACCTCGGTGTTCGGATACGCCCACGGCATGATGTACTGGGTCGCGACCGCGCGTTCGATGGCGGACAGCCGCAGGTGGCCCTCCGCGCGGTGCCCGCTCCGCCCGACCCGGCGGAACTCGGTCTCGAACGTGCCGCGCGGGCCCGTGTCCGAGCCGTATCCGAATCCGACCAGATAACGCTGCGGCGGCAGCGGACGCAGCGCGACTTCGATGGGAACGTGCAGGCTGTCGGCGAGGTCCCGGCGAGGCACGACCTCGACGGCCGTGAACCACGGGGTGCGCGCCACCGACGACTGCAGCTCGAGCAGACGGTCGGAGTCGAACGGATCGCCCTCACGGAACGGGATCAGCCCGCGCAGCACGTCCACTTCCAACACGTCCTGCGCGAACGACACGGGTCCGAACCGGAAGCGCGGGCCCGTCGCGTACGTCACGACAATGTCGGCCACGCCTTCGGCGCGATCGATGCGAATCTCGCTCGTGTCGAACACCGCATCCAGGTAGCCGCGGCGGCCTGCGATGTCGACGAGCGCCGCCTTGCCGCCTTCGTACGGAACGTGCAGCAGAACATCGCCAGGGCGGAGTGGGAACGCGGCCACGCCGGCGGCGAATGCCGAATCCGTGGCGCCTGGCCCCGTGACCGTCACAGCGACACGGCGAAGGGTGATGCTCGGACCCGGGGCGATCCGGTAGCGTGCCATCCAGCGGCCGCCCTCGAAATCCAACGTGCCGTCAACCTCGGACTCGTAATAGCCGAACGGCTCGAGGGCACGGCGAATTTCGGCCGGCGCCCGGTCATGGAGCTGCGCGACCCTCACTGCACCGACGACATCGTCATCCAGTCGAGCCAGACCGAGCACTGCCAGGACATTGCCGCGCGCAGCGCCATCGACGCCTTCGATCTCGACGCGGACCCGCCCGTCCTGTGCAGCGACGGGCTGCGCACCAGCCGCAAAACCGGCGCAGCCTGCGGCCAGCCATACGAGCGCATGCACGGGATGCCGACCCGGGCGCTTTGCGGAGACCTGTTCGGCTTTGCCGGGCCTGGCGCGGCTCTCTTCCAGCGACCGGGCCAGAGCGCCTCCCCAGAGCACGATCATCGTCGAGTAGTACATCCAGAGCAGAACGATGACGAGGGCGCCGGCGGCACCATACGCGGAAGCCACACTCGCACGACCGAGATAGAGGCTGATCAGCCACCGGCCGGGCAGGAACAGCAGCGCGCCTGCGACCGCGCCGCCGGCGGCGAATCGGAGCGGAGTGCGCGCATCCGGCAGGACCCGGTAAACGAGCGTCAGAACGCCGACCATCGCCATGAACGACACGACAAGGTCTGTTGCGCCGAGCACGAACGAGGGCACGCCCACATACCGTTGTGCCCAGATGCCGACGGCCGCGAGCGTCGTGCGAACGACGAGTGACACGAGCACCACCAGGCTCAGCGCGAGCACGACCAGAAAGGAGATCGCACGCTTCCGCGCCAACGCGCGCAGGCCGCCGCTCGGCGAAACCTGCCAGACGGCGTTGAGAGACGACTGCAGCTCGGCGAACACAGCCGTGGCGCCGATGATCATTGCGACCAGTGCAACCGCACTGACGATCAGTCCCGCACCCGCCGGAGTGACGGCAGACAGCAGACGCTCGACCAGCGCCGCGGCCTCAGCGCCCGCAACCGAATCGACCCGCGTCAGCAACTCGACGCGAACCGGTTCCTGACCGAGCGCGAAACCGGCGACCGCTACAATGATGACCAGGACCGGAGCGAGCGACGTGAGCGCGTAGAACGCGATCGCCGCGGCGCGCGTCGTCGCCTGGCTATCGAACCAGCGTTTCGTCGCGGCGGCCAGCAACCCGGCCGCCGCACGGACCTGTGGCCCCAAATCCATCCAACCTGCACATGATGTGGGAGTACAGATGGGTCCAACTCAAGATGACGCTCACGCCGACCGCCGCCGTCAGGGGATCCTCCACGGCGACGTCCGTCGCACCAAGCGGATGATCACGGTGTCTGACCGCGGGTGTGGGAGTATTCCTGACTCCGTCAGGTAGCATTCCGGGCGTGGTCGGTGCCGATCGGAATTCAAGCCCGTGCCCCTCGACAGAACCCCAGCGTCTTTCGCGACGGCCCGATTCTTCTTTCTATACAAACTATGAGGATCGCGCTTTTCGTGCTGGCCGTGTTTCTCGCCATCGCCTCGCTGCTGCCGCTCGTCCGCCAGCAGGCCTGGTGGATCCGCGCGTTCGATTTTCCTCGCCTCCAGGTCTTCCTGCTCGGCGTGCCGACGCTAGCGCTCATCGTCCTCTTCGCTTGGCCGCGAAACGCCGTGGAGTGGAGTGTGGCGGGTTTTCTCGGTGCCGCCCTCATCCTGCAGGGAAGGCGTATTTTCGTCTACACGCCGCTGGCGCCCAGGCAGGTTCTGGGGGCTGAAGGCGCACGACCCGATCGTTCCGTCTCGCTGCTCGTCGCGAACGTGCTGATGCGCAACCGTGACGCGGATCGACTGCTCGCCATCATCCGCGCGCGCAGCCCCGATCTCATTCTGACGCTGGAGCCGGATGCCTGGTGGGCGCAGCAGCTCCGATCGATCGAGGTGGATTATCCCCACTCTGTGAAGGAGCCGCTCGACAACCGGTACGGCATGATGCTGCACTCGCGGCTGGAGCTGGTCGAGCCCCGCGTCGAGTACCTCCTCGAGGAAGGCATCCCGTCGATCCACACGCGCGTACGCCTTCCTTCAGGGGATCTCGTCTGGCTGCACGGCCTGCACCCGGAGCCGCCATCACCGACGGAAGCTGATTCCTCCACGCCGCGCGACGCGGAGCTGCTGATCGTCGGCCGGGAAGTGGGCAAGCGCGATGCTCCGACCATTGTCGCCGGCGACCTGAACGACGTGGCTTGGTCGCACACGACGACGCTATTCCAGAAGATCAGCGGTCTGTTGGACCCCCGCCGCGGACGCGGCATGTTCAACACCTTTCACGCCGACTACGTCGTCATGCGCTGGCCGCTGGACCACGTCTTCCATTCGGCACACTTCACGCTCGTCGAGGTGGCGCGCGAGGCAGCCTTCGGGTCCGATCACTTTCCCGTGTTCGTGAAGTTGTACTACCAGCCGGATGCATGGGCCGCGCAGGAGGAGCTGGAAGCGGACGAGAACGACCGGGACGAGGCGAAAACGAAGATCGAGCAGGCGAAGGGCGGGTCCTGAGCGCAGGCGCGCCGCGCGCCATGTCCGCGACCGTCGTCGGATCGCCCGCTGGCCGGGCGACCCGACGTTTCGACGACCGCGCGTCTAGCTGCCAGCCGTCTCAGGCTTCGTGCTGAGTGCGACGTCAGTGACCACCATCCACATCCCGTTCACCTTGCGATACAGGGTCACGTACTTGCCTTCGTCGCTACCGGTCCCGTCGGCGCCCATCCCGGTTTCCGACCAGGTCCCGTGCTCGACGGCCAGGTCGCCGGACGCGGCGATTTCGACTCGGTCCGTCGCCCAGTGAGGCGCGGCGCTCGGATTCTCCGCGTGGTTACCGGCAATATGCGTTTGGATCGCCGCCTGGCCGACGACGGGTGCCATCTTTTCGCGGATGAGCATCCCATCACTGACGAAGAGGGCCGCGATTCCTGCGGCATCCCTGGCCTTCTCCAATTCGAGCCAGCGCATGGAAACGGCGCGGACGGCCTGGTCTTCGGCGGCGAGATCCACGGTCGGAGCGGGCGGATCGGTGGGCGCGCAGGCGAGGGCTGCGATCGCGAGCCCGGCGAGAAGCGGGGTGATGCGTCGGCGCATGGTGACCTCAGTTGTCTTTTGGGGGAGTGCCGGCAATTCGGCCGGATCACATTATGCTGCTGGCCGTCCGTTGGGAATAGCGACGTTGCCGTCGCGGGGCTGCCGCGGGTCGCTAGACGGGACGTTTCCCACCCGTCGTTCTCGCTTCTCCGAATGAGAGGGCTCACGCCCCGGCACCGCCCGCAAGGAAGCAGCGCCAATGACGCAGCCGACGAATCCGCGCCGCGCACGAGCCGCCGTCGCAGTACTCATTCTCGCCCTGGGTCTGGCCTGCGATCGGGATCGTCAAACGCCGGTTCGGCTCGATGCCGGCAGCACGCCGTTGCCCGCCACCTACCCGGCTGGCCTCCCGTGAAGGATCCGTGTCGTTCCGCGACGGACCATGCGGAGCACCGTCAGCGCTTCTTCCGTGTCCTCGCCTTCGGCGCTGGTAGCTCGCGCGTCGTGATGCGCGCCAGCTCGCTCAACCATTCGCGATCCTCGATGCGGTCTTCGATGACGAAGATCGGCTTCGCGCCCGGATAGGGCGGCGCTTCGACGACATCGCCGATGAAGGCCCGGCCGCCCGCCGTCGGCTTCACGAACAGACGATCGTCGCAGATCATGCCGAACATCTTGCCTTTGCTGAACAGCCCGAACTCGCCGAACATCTTCTTGTGTGTCACATCGCAGTCGGGCTCGAACTGCTCCGTCACGAAGTCGACGAATTCCTGAGAAGAACTCATGATCACGTCCTTCAGGTCTGTGAGGTCATGGGTCACGTCTCAACGTATCGTGCCAGCCCCGTGAGGTGGAACAGGCTCGCGTGCGTCACGCGGCACGACTATCGTTGCTCGACAGACGTGATTCGACGTGTTACGAGGGAGAATCACAACCGATGTTCCGTTGGATCGCCCTGGCCATCCTGCTCGCGACACTGAGCATTTCGACCTTCTACCGGCGTCGCGCACGCCGTGAAGGCGGGACGATTCCACGCCGGAGTGAAGGGAAGTGGTTCATGGCGGCGCGTCTGGCCGTCGGGCTGCCGCTCTGGCTGTCGATCCTCGCGTACGTCGTGAATCCACGGTGGATGCAATGGGCAGCGTTCCCGTCGCCGGAATGGTTGAGGTGGATCGGTGCCGGGTTGGGCGTGATGGCGGTGCCGGCGACGCTCTGGGTGTTCCAGTCGATTGGCCAGAACGTCAGCGAAACGGTGTTGACGAAGAACCAGCATGAACTGGTGACGCATGGTCCCTATCGTTGGGTCCGACACCCGCTCTACGCCGTTGGCAGCGGACTGATCATGGCGATCGGTCTGCTCGCGGCCAACGGGTTCATCGTCGCGTTCGCGCTGCTCGCGCTCGTCCTGATTCGAACGGTGGTGATCCCTCGCGAAGAGACGGTCCTGTTGGCGACATTCGGTGATCGCTATCGCGAATACATGGGACAGACCGGGGGCATGGTTCCCCGGCCGTTCGGCCGGTCCCCGGCGCGTCGGCAATAACCCATCGCCGTGAGGAGTTGCCCGAAACCGGGGCCAGGCGGCGACCGCGTGGCGTGGTAGGACGGCGACGCCCGCGATAGTTTCCGCTGAGGACCACACCGCGCCCGAGCCCCGGAGCTCACGATGCCCCGCCACCCGCTCCTCGCCCTCGCCCTGATCCCCGTAGCCCTGTCCCAGCCCCAGCCCCAGCCCCAGCCCCACTTCGAGAAAGTCCTCGCGCTCGACCCCGACGTCGGCGTGTTCGCGTACTCCCGCATCTCGCCCGACGGCCGATTCCTGGCCTATGCGGCCGAGACACGCACGGGCCGGCGAGGCCGGATCGAGCGGACCGTGACAGTTGTCGATCTGAAGGATGGACGTGTGCTGTTCACGGAGCCCGGCATCGACGCGTATTTCTCGCCCGACGGCAAGCGCATGATCTACCTCAGCTCCGAACACGGGGTCACGATCCGACATCACGATACGGGCAAGCTCGTGCGTAACGTCGCATCGCAACGCCTGGGTGACTACTACAGCTGGGGCCTGCGCAACGGACGCAATCTCGTCCTGACGATTCTCAGTCGCTGGTTCTACCTCGATGGCGATGAAGCCGTGATGCCGGCCGGCGAGGTGGAGCCGTGCGGCCGGTATGGTGTTGGCGACAGGCCGTTGCTCTCGAAGGATGGCATGCGGATCACGACGTTCGTGCGAGGCACCGTCGTCGTCCGAAACCTGATGGACTGTTCATTCATTCTCGACACGGGCATCCGCGGCGCGAAAGCCGATTTCTCCTGGGACGGCCGCTACATCGCGTTCCATGTGCGAAAGCAGCGCGGCAACGGCTACGAGATCCAGGTCGTGGACCTCGAGGAACGGACGGTTCGAACCGTCACCGACTTCGAGGGCTCGAGCCTGTTCCCGAGCTGGACGCTCGATGGCCGCCTCAGCTTCCGCTACGACGGCGACGACTATCGTGGCTTCATGATGGCCAGCAACGTGCTCGACGCACCGGCGCGGCCGCTGTCGTCGGCCATCGAGCACGTCCCCGAGGAGCGTGCCTGGGCCGATGTGTTCCCGGAGACCACACCGACGCACGCGACCAACCTGGTCCTCGTCTGGGGTCCGTGGAGTGCACACACGCCCGATGCGCTCGCGGACCTCGAGCGGGCACGCGAGTTCTTCACAGCGGCAGCGCTCGACGTCGGCGTCATGCACGCCGTCGAACCGGGTAGCCTGCCCGGTGACGCCGAACGTCTCCTCGACCGACACGGCATCGAGCTACCCGCGATTCCGCTCGCTTCCGAGCGATTCTGGCTCACCGAGGGTCACAACCAGAACCCGACCACGCTGCTCTTCAAGAGCGGTCGGCTCGTGGATCGACGCATGGGCGCGCAGACCTTGGACGAGCTGCGCGACTGGGTGCTCTCGACGCGGTAGTCGGCGCCCGCGTTTTCGGATGTATCCCGCCGTCTGACGTAGGCCCGGGCGCAGCGCAAAGTCTTCGTACAGCAAACGTGATGCTTGTGCAATCCGCTACCTCGGACCCACCATAAGGCATACCCTCCACAATGCATTCCGGGATGAACCGGTGCTCCGGCCGGAGTCCCAGCCTTTCGCCAGGAGACGCGATGATGCGCAGAGCACTCGCCGTCACAACGACCGTCCTCCTACTGACCGCGTTCGCGGGAGTTCCACGAACAGTAGAAGCGCAGGGGTCGGCTGACCTTGCCGGGGGCTGGCTCGTCACCAGCTGGACGGCGGCCGACGGAACGGTCAACGCCCAACCGCAACGCGGGCTCTTCGTGTTCGCGGCGTCGGGCCAGTACAGCATGATGTACGTGCCGGGCACCGAGCCGCGGCCGAGGTATTCGGGCGAAACGATGACCGACGCCGAGATCCTCGCTGCGTACCGTTCACTCATCGCGAACTCCGGCCGCTACACGGTCGAAGGCGACGTCATCACCTACGAGGCCTACGTCGCGAAGGACCCGAACTACATGGCAGACTGGAACACCGAGACCCGCGCCAACGCGAATCGGATGCGCTTTGGCATCAAGGACGGCATCCTCACCCTCGAGTGGCTCGACGGCTTCAACGAGGGAATGAAGGCCACACTGCGCCGCCCGGGAAGCTGAGCGGCGCTCGGGTCCGTCCACGACACACGCTCGGCTCTCGTGCGGGTTGCCACACTCGCCCGCGCGAAGGGCCGTGCGTCCGTCAGGGCTCGCGTCGCCGTGAAGCCGCGGCCCAGAGCGCCGCCGCTGCTACGACGAACCACCCCGCCGTGATCGTCGCCCAGCGCCCGAAGGTCGGCAGCGTCTCCCACGCCCAGGCCCGGTCGCCGGACGGCTCGACGGTCACGAGGGTTCGAAGCGTGTCATTGCCGCCCATCACGAGCACGTCGACGACGTGCTCGAATCCTTCCAACGCCGTATTCAGCGTCGCGACGTTGGCGCGTTCACCCAGAACTCCGGTCATGACGACGATCAACCAGATGGCGCCCGCCCACCACCACGGGTGCCGCGTGGCCAGAAGCATTGCGCTGCAAGCCAGGTAGGCCGCGGTGCCCGCCGTGAACGGCAGCAGCCACTGCCACCACGGTGTCGTCCATTCGACCTGTTGCGTAGCGCCGGCCACACCGGCCGCGGCCGCAGCCGGATCCACGACGAGCAGTCGCATCCGCTCCGCGCCGAACGTGCCATCGGAGGCCAGGATGACGAGAACGATCCACGTGAACACGACGGCGAACACGCCCATGAGCAGGACCCACCCCGCCAGCACCTTGAGAAGGGCGTGCCGGCGCGCGTTCACCGGCAGGAGCCAGAGTTGGCTCTCGCCGAAACGGCGTTCGCCCCGCCAGACGGCGAGGGGGAAGAGAAGCCCGAAGCCCGCCGCCAGGATGCCGAGCGCATCGGACGGGTCCAGATTCGAAGGCTGAACGCGCGCCCCGACGGCCAGCATCAGCAGTAACCCGAGCACGAGCAGCACGCCCGCCGCCATGGCCTCGCGTCGCATCGAAAGGCCCACCACCCGCAGTTGCTCCCGCGCGACAATGCCAGGCGATGGTACGCGATGCGTCGTCGACTCTGTCATGAGCCCGTCCTCCTCGAAAGCAGCGCCGTGGCCGCATCGTCGATTGAGAGCGACGCCACATCGCGCACGCTTGCACCCGCCTGTGCGAATTCCTGGATCACTCGCTCCTCTTCGCCCCATACCGTCAACTCGATGTCACGTCCGCCATCCACACGTCGCACGACGCGCCCGCTCAACTCCGGCGTCGCCGACCACCCGTCCGGTACATCGACCCAGTAGCGTCGCAACTGTCGCAGCAGCGCCTCGCGCGGAAGCTGCCCGACCAACCGCCCGCCGCGCAGCACACCGACATGATCCACAAGTCGCTCCACCTCGTGGACGCGGTGCGTCGAGATGAGGACGGTCGTCGGCGAATCGGCGAGGTGCTCGCTGAGCAGGCCGAGGGTTTCGTCTCGGATGACGTGGTCCAGCCCGTCCGTCGGCTCATCGAGCAGCAACAGCGGCGGCCGGTGCGCGAGCGCGAGCAGCAGCTGGACACGGCGGCTCTGGCCTTTCGACAGCGAACCGCATTTCTTCGTCGCATCGACCTCGTACGCCTTCGCCAGACGCGCCGCGTACGGAGCATCCCAGGATGAGTAGTAGACCGCGTGCTGCCGCATCAGCCGGCCCACCGTCATCCACGAGTAGCCGAGCGTGTGGCTCTCGGACACGTAACCGACGCGCGCACGGATCTCGGCACCGCGAACGGCAGGATCCAGGCCGAGCACGTCGACATCGCCTGCGTCACGCCGCACAACATCGATGAGCGTGCGGAGCAGCGTGCTCTTGCCCGCGCCGTTCGGACCGACCAGCACGTAAACGGCGTGTTCCGGTACACGCACTGCCACGCCATCCAGCGCGGCCACCGGGCCGAACCGCTTGACCAGCGCCTCCGTCCGCACGGCGAACGGGCCATCGCCCAGGTCGACCGGCAGCGATCGTACCGAGACCGTGTTCATCGCTTGCTCTCCTCTGCGCCCTTGCCGTCACCCATCTCGCGCAACGCATCCAGCAGCTCGTCCAGCACGATTCCGTTGCGCGACGCATCCGCGAGCGCGCGCCGCGCCACCTCGCGCGCCAGCTTCGGCCGCTGACGCCGCTCCGGCCGCACGCCCGACGCGACGAACGTGCCCTTGCCCCGTCGCACTTCCACGACACCCTCCCGCTCCAGCTCCGCATACGCCTGCGACACCGTGCGCGGGTTCACACGCAACGCAGACGCGAGCTCGCGAACCGAGGGAAGGAGGTCATCGGCGTGGAGCGTGCCCCGCACCAGCCCTCGCCGCACCTCGTCCATGATCTGGACGTAGAGCGGTCGGTTGTCGGACGGAACCAGGTGGATGCGCATGACGCTCGACTGTTGCAGTGTTATACAACAGTAGGACGACGGCCGCCACGCTGTCAAGACCGATCCGTTCGACCGCACCACGGGTATCAGGGACAGCGCCGCACAGGTCGGCCCGTGCTGACATTCCGGCGCCCCACACAACCACACACCGTTCACCCGTCATGGTGAGGAACCTCATGAAGCCCAGCCAGGCGTCCCCCGGTGAGTGGACCTACTCCGAGTACGCGCGCCTGCCCGACGACGGGAACCGCTACGAGGTCATCGACGGCGAGGTCCTGGTGACGCCGGCGCCGACCCCGCACCACCAGAAGGTGATCGCACGGCTGCTGGTCATGCTGCTCGAGTATGTCGAGGGACGAAACCTCGGCTGGGTGTTCCAGGACGTGGACCTGCTGTTCGTGACGGGCCAGTTTCTGCGGCCGGACATGGTCGTCGTACCGGCCACCGGGCGGGAAGGCATCACCGATCGGGGCGTAGAGGTGCCGCCGCTCCTCGTGGTCGAGGTGCTCTCGCCGTCGTCGCACACGATCGACCGTGTGAAGAAGCCTCGCCGCTACCTCGAGTTCGGCGTGCCGTCGTACTGGGTCGTGGATCCGGTCGAGGGCGCGATCTGGATCTGGGACTCACATACCGGACCGGACACGCCTCGCCGCGAGACGGGTGTCGTGCGCTGGACGCTCGCCGGTGGCGAAGCGCCGTTCGAGGTGGATGTCGCGACGCTGATCGCGCCGTTCTGACGCGACTGGTTTCGCCGCCGCCTCCTAACGCTCCATCAGCGCGCCGAACCGCGGGTCTTCTCGGAGCGACTCGATGTCGGGGTCGTTCGCGAGCCATTCGCGGTTGCCGAAGCCGGCGCGCACGGCTTCCTCGAGGCACTCGAACGCGCGGTCGGTCTCACCTTCGAGCGCGTACAGGCAGGCGACATTGTAGCGGACGCCGGCGTCCTCGGGCTCGATGGCGAGGGCGCGTTCGGCCCAGTGCAGGCCTTCGTCGGCATGGCCGATACGGCAGGCCGAGACGGCGCGCATTGTCGCCGCACGCGGGTCGTCCGGGTTGAAGTCCAGGCGGCGCGTCGCGACCGCGAGCGCGTGTTCGTAGGCCGCAAGAGCCTCCTCCTTCCGGCCCAACGCCTCGAGCGACTGGGCGGCGAAGAACGACGCCTGGTAGTCCTCGCGGATTTGGTCGGCCTCGCGGAAGAGCCGTGCGGCTTCCTCGAAACGACCTTGTTGGAAGCACGCGCGCGCGTAGAAGTACTGGGCCTCGAAGAGCTGGGGCTCGATGGCGAGCGCGGTGCGGAACTCGCGCTCGGCCTCGTCCAGTCGGTTCATCAGGAAGAGCGCGAAGCCGCGGGCAGCGTGAGCCTCGGGCAGGTCGGGCGCGAGCTCGAGTGCGCGCTGGCTTGCCGCGTCGGCGCGGGCCAGGTCCTCCTCACTGGACGGGAAGTACAGGCGCAGGATGCCGCTCGCCTCGGCGATGCCGGCGTGCGCGCGTGCATACGTCGGGTCGATCTCGATCGCGCGTTGGTACATCTCGCGCGCATACTCGAGGCTCTTCTTGCGCGCCTGGTGGAAGAACTGGCGGCCACGCAGGAAGAACTCGTAGGCCCGGATATCGGTGGGCGGTGCCTGGCGCAGCGCGGCACGTTCGCCCCTGCGCAGGATTACGCGCAACGCGCCCGCCACGCTGTGCGCGATTTCGTCCTCGATGGCGAACACGTCCGCCATTGTCCGATCGAACTGCTCTGACCACAGGTTGTAGCCGTCGGCCGTGCTCACGAGCTGCGTGCTGACCCGAAGTTGATCGCCCGACCGCTGCACGCTACCCTCGAGCACGGACTCGACATTCAGCTGCCGCCCGATCTGTCGCACATCCTCGCTACGTCCCTTGAATGCGAACGATGAGGTCCGCGATGCGACGCGCATTCCCTCGAGCCGCGAAAGCGCGAAGATAATCTCATCCGTCAGACCGTCGGCGAGGTACTCGACGGCGGGATCATTGCCCGCGTTCGCGAACGGAAGCACGGCGATGGAGCGCCGCGCCGGTTTCTTCTCGGGGCGGATCGGTGGGGAAGGCGGCGACGCCGCTCGCCATGCCACCAACAACGTGACCGGGAACAGCACGATGAGCCCGACAACGACGATCGGGAGCATGCCGGAATCCCAGCCGAACTGGGCCATCGCCCAGTCCGAGAACTCGAGGACGCCCCACGCCGCCGCGAGAAAGACACCCGCAACGTGAGGAATTCGCCTGCGGATCAGCTCCCGGAACGAGAATGCGGCCATCCGGTCCTCTCACGACCGGACGCCGCATGCCTGTGAGGGAATACTGCCGTTGCCGCACATGCGGCATCCGGCCCGTCTCCAATTTACGCGCAATATCCCCCGCAGGCCACCTGCGCATCGCGCCCGCCGGGACTACCTTCGGTCAAGCCTCGACAGAGATAGGACCCATGACCGCCACCGATCCGCCATGCGGCGCCGACGCGCTCCTTGCCACGTTCGGCAGCATCGACATCTACCTCTTCGACCAGCTCCTGCGCGGCCGCATCACGCCGCAGATGCGCGTGCTCGACGCTGGTTGCGGCGGCGGCCGCAACATCGAATACCTGATGCGCTGTGGCGCGGACGTCTTCGGCGTGGATTCCGACGCAGCGCAGATCGAACAGCTGCGCGCGGTGGTTTCAGCGGCGGCGCCGGCGTTGCCGTCCACGAACTTTCGCTTGGCGGACCTCACGGATCTGCCGTTCGACGACGCGGACTTCGACGTCGTGATCTGCAGTGCGGTCCTCCACTTCGCGGAGGACACGCCGGCCTTCGAGCGCATGCTGTCGGAGATGTGGCGGGTCCTATCGCCGGGTGGCGTCTTCTTCTCGCGCCTTGCTTCGACGATCGGCGTCGAACATGACGTCGTCCACCTCAGGGACCGGTGGCACCGCCTCCCGGATGGCAGCGACCGATTCCTCGTCGACGAGGCCTACCTCATGCGCTTGACGGCGCGGTTGTCGGCGGAGCTTCTCGATCCGCTGAAGACGACCGTCGTGCAAGGCATGCGGTCCATGACGACGTGGGTGCTGCGCAAAGGCGCCGCGTAGTCCTCTCGTGAACGCGCCGTGTTACGGCGAAGTCGGCCGCCCCGCCTATGCCGGCGGGATGTTGGCGTTCAGCCGGAACAGGTTCGTCGGATCGTACTGCCGCTTGATGCGCATCAGCCGCGTGAGGTTGCCGCGGTAGTTTTGTGCGACGGCCGAATCCGTGTACATGTCGGGCGCGCCGTCGTTCGAGTAGAAGCCGCGCGTGAACGGTTCGACGCGCGTCCAAAAATCGCGAATCCATGCGACGTGCTCGGCAGGGTCGCTGTCGGCGGGCCAGGCGATGCCGAGGCCGAGGTTGCCGATCGCGTCGCGGTGTGAGAACGCCGTCGCATCGTTGGTGACGCGGCCGATCGCGCCGCCTGCCGGTTGCAGGAACACGTGCGCCGAGCGCACCGGGTGCGCCTCGAGTCCATCCACGAGCGTCGTGATCAGCTCGGGCGAGAACTGCGGCAGGAAGCCGCTCTTGAGGTAACTCGCCTGCGCGCGCGGGTCGGTAATGTCGCCCGAACGCTGCAGCGCGACGTAATCCATCGGTTCCACGTCCGCGAGCGGCGTACCGAGCCGCCGAATGGGCGCGAGGGCAC